>NZ_JBVVQF010000005.1:49371-283125 GCF_055811815.1 Mesorhizobium sp. WSM4836 | reverse complement strand
CAAATTGCCGCCCCCGCGGGCCACCACCCCACCCCGGCCCCCCCCCGCGCGGGGGCGGGTTAAAAACCCCCCCACACGCCGCCGCCTCCCCCCGGGCCCCGCCGCGCCCATCGCACGCTCGCGCTTCCTGATGATAGCAGTCGCCGTCTTTGCCGGCCTCGGCCTCGCCTGGTGGGCGGCAACGGGCCTGGGACTGGTAAAGCCAATTTTCCTGCCCTCGCCGGGAAGCGTGGTGACGCAACTCGGCAAGCTCTCGGGTGACGGTACGCTGTGGCTGGATCTCAGGACCTCGATATACCGTATTTCCATTGGCTTCCTCATTGCCTCGGCATTGGCGATTCCGATTGGCGTGCTGATCGGCAGCTTCCGGACCTGGGAAGCGGCAATCGAGCCGCTTGTGGATTTCATCCGTTACATGCCGGTGGTCGCGTTCGTGCCCCTCTCCATCCTGTGGTCGGGGACGGGCGATGCCCAGAAGTTCCTGATCATCTTCATCGGCACCTTTTTCCAGCAGGTGCTGATGATCATGGACAATGTGAAGCGGGTTCCCGCTGATTTCATTGGCCTTGGCAGGACGCTCGGTCTGCCGGATCGCAAGATCCTGACGCGCATCGTGGTTCCCAGCGCCTTGCCAGGCATCTGGGATACGTTACGCATCAGTCTCGGCTGGGCATGGACCTGGCTGGTGTTGGCGGAACTTGTCGCTGCGACATCAGGCCTCGGCTACCGCATCACCGTGTCCCAGCGTTATTTCCAGACAAACACCATCATCGGCTACATCCTGCTGCTGGGCGTGCTTGGGCTCATCACTGACCAGGTCATGAAGGCACTGGGAAAAGCGCTGTTCCGGCAGGAAGGCCACGTACAATGAGGCCGGGCCGATGAGTTTGCCCAAATTAAGGATCAAAGGTCTCCACAAGAGCTTCGGCACGGGCGCTCGGCGCACGGAAGTGCTGCGCGATATCAATCTCGATCTCGCCGACAATGAGTTCGTCTCGCTGGTGGGCACGTCGGGCTGCGGCAAGAGCACGCTGCTGTCGATCGTTGCCGGACTGCAGGAGTTCAACGCGGGAGATCTTGCCATCGATGGCGCGCCCATCCTGCAGCCGGGCCTCGACCGTGGCGTCGTCTTCCAGTCCTACACTCTGCTTCCCTGGCTGACGGCGCAGCAGAACATCGAGTTCGCGCTCAAGGCGGCGGGTCATGATCGCGGGACCTGCCGCAGGATAGCGCGCGAGCATCTCGATCTGGTCAAGCTCCCGCACAGCGCCAATCGTTATCCGTCGGAGCTTTCGGGCGGCATGAAGCAACGGGTGGCCATAGCGCGGGCTCTTTCCTATCGACCCAAAATGCTTCTGATGGACGAGCCCTTTGGCGCGCTCGATGCCTTGACCAGGCATCAGATGCAGGAACTCCTGACGCAAATATGGGAGGAGCACAGGCTCACCGTGCTCTTCGTCACCCATGATGTGGAAGAGGCGGTTTACCTGTCGGACCGCATCATCGTGATGGGGATCGGCCCGGGACGCATCATGCAGACCTTCAATGTCGACATCGAGCGCCCGCGCTTGGAAGAGGTCATGGAAACCTCGGCCTTCATGGATTTGCAGCGCAGCGTACACAAAGCGATCCGAGAGGCTTCAAAACGTCCCGAAATGGTTTAGGCGGGCCACTCATGCGTGTCGGTTATGCGGCTGGACGCGGGAGGACCCTGGCGTGAAGCGCCGCTCGGCAACATGGAAAGCCGCCAGTTCGCTCCCGGCCAACTCAATAACGCGTGATCAGCTCGCAACGCGAAAGGGATTAATGATGCGCAAGCCTTCGTCGAGCGCCATTGCGTGTTGCATGTCCTCTGACCAAAGTGTATCGCAGCCAGCGTGAACCGCCGCGGAGGCGATCATCGCGTCATAGGTGGAAAGGCCGTACCGCTCGGCGAGCCTCAATCCTGTCTCGTGGGTCTCGAGCGTGACCGGATGAACCGTCAACAGGCCGCGCAGCATGGTCAGCAGCGCATGCGTGTCGTCCCATGACATTTGCATCGTCCGACGCGCGACATTGGTGAGTTCGTTGAGAACCTGCACGCTGATCGCCCCGCCGGCAGCGATGACCGCCTCGGCCCGATCCGCCTTCGCCGTATCGCCTGACGCGATATAAAGAAGCACATTGGTGTCGAAAAAACTAACGGGCATTTGCCTCGTCTCGATCGAATTTGAAGTCAGCGGGAAGCCGACCGCGGAAGGCGCGGAGACGCTTCAGCAACTCCTCGCGCCCGGGCTTCCGCGCGACGCCAAGCTGGCGGGCGTCAGCGACATGAATTTCGATCTCATCGCCTTCCCTGAGTTCAAGCGCTTCGACCACAGCGGCGGGAAGGCGGACCGCAAGGCTATTTCCCCATTTGGCGACTTGCATGTCACTGCCTTTGCTAGATATACGATGGAAAAAATGTATATCCAGAAGGGGTCAAGGTCAAGGATGGCAACCAATCGGTTTCCGCAGCTTGGGAATATTCATTTTTGCAGGAGGGAGGCCCTCGATCATGCCAGCAACTGCGTCGGCACACCGAGTATCGGTCCTGCCTCGGCGAGCCGCTGGTCGACGGTTCGCATCGTGGCGCCATGCTCGCATGCCGCCGCGAGGTGCAGGGCGTCGCCAGCACGAAGCCCGAGCATATGCTGATCGGCGAATATCGCGGCGACCCGAAAATGTCCACCCGTCACCGGCAGCACGGTGAAGCTCTCAGTGACCAGCTTATTGAACATCGCGAGCGCTGCTGCGCGCCGCTCCAGGTCGATCTGTCCGGTCCGAAGCTTGAGCGCCATGGCGGAGGACATCTCGGTGATGGTCCAATCGCTGATCACAAGTTGCGCTGGGTCCTGCTCCGCCAGCCAGCCCTGAACGCGCGCGGTCATGGCTTCGTTGGATAGCGCCGCGACGATCAGCGAAGTATCGAGATAGAACATCAATAGCGATCGCCATCTCGCATCGATCGCACCAGATCGGCGGCAGCCTGGGCCTGCAGAGGCATGGTTGCCGTCAGGGATTGGAGCAGGACGGCGTCGATCCGTTTGCGAGGGCGGGCCACGGCCGTGAGCCTGGCGACCCGCTTGCCACGCCGGGTTATGTCGATCGAGTCTCCAGCCTCGACCCGGTCGACGAGCTCACTCAGATGTGCCTTGGCGTCCGCCAGATTGACTGCGTTCATGTCACGCTCCTGACCATGTAGATGGTCATGTAGCGCATAACGCGCGACAATTCCAGTGCAGAACACGGGCGAATAAGCAACTGGCCGCGTGAGCGAAGCAGGTGACCGCTCCTGCAACGAGAATTATGCCGCTTCCCGCTTGACTCATACATATCCCGGTGGTTATACATAGATCAATAGCCGAAGGGTTATCGATTCCAATGCCGAACGCTCATGATGTGCTCTTCAGAACGCTTGCCGATCCGACTCGGCGCGCTATTTTTGAGCGGCTGTGTCGCGAGGGAGAGCAGACGGTCGGGGCTCTGACGGCTCAGGCCGGAATTTCGCAGCCCGCCGTGTCGAAACATCTCGGCGTCTTGAGGCAGGCCGGGCTCGTGCGCGACCGCCATACGGGACGGCAGACCCATTATAGCGCGCAGCTTGCCGCGCTTGCCCCCCTGATCGACTGGACAAGCCAGATGACCGGGTTCTGGCAGAGCCGGTTCGACGACCTCGAAGACCTGCTCAAAAGGATGGACCAGTGAACCGAACGTCGACCGAAACACTCGCCGTCATTGTTGAACGGGAAATCGCTCATCCGCCCGAGAAGATCTGGCGCGCGCTCACGCAACCACACCTGATCGCGGAGTGGCTCATGAAAAATGACTTCAAACCTGTCGCGAACCACCGCTTCAATCTTCACGCAGACTGGGGCTCCGTCGAATGTCAGGTGCGGACGGTCGAGCCGAACAGAATGCTGACTTACACGTGGGATACCAAGGATCTCAAGAGTGTCGTCTCCTGGACCCTCACCCCCACGAGCACGGGAGCCCGCTTGCGGATGGAACAGTCGGGCTTCCGGCCGGATCAGCAGCCTTACTTCCGGGGTGCCAAAGTCGGCTGGCCGAGGTTCTTTGACAGTTTGGAGCAGGTGCTGGCGCGAACGGACTGAGATCCGCCAGCGCTACTCAAGCAAGGGCTCTGTTACTGCAGAGCCCCCATGTCGGGGCGATAATGGAGGCAAGCCAATGAAGATCAAGTTGACCAAAGTATATGTGGATGACCAGGAAAAGGCTCTGGGTTTCTACACCGAAACGCTCGGCTTTACGAAGAAGGCCGATTTCAGCAATGGGCCGTTTCGCTGGCTGGCTGTCGCATCACCCGACGAGCCGGATGGGACCGAGCTGCAACTCGCGCTCAATGAGAACCCCGCTGCAAAGGCCTACCAGCAAGCCATTTTCCAGCAGGGCCAGCCCGCGGTCATGTTCTTCAGCGACGGCATCAAGGGCGACTACGAGCGCATCAAAGCGCGCGGCGCCGAGTTCACGATGCCGCCGACCGAAGTAACCGGCTCGACTATCGCCCAGCTGAACGACAACTGCGGCAATCTCGTTCAAATCACCCAACTGGCGCGCTGGTAAAGGCACGCGTTCAGTGGCGTGGCTGCCCGACGAAAGCCGCCAAACGGCCCGCCCGATCCGCTTCGGCTCGTCTTCAGAGGAGGTCTCAATGGATTGGAACAAATGGGTTCGGCAGATCCACCGCTGGCTGTCGATTATCTTTGCGGCGGTCGTCACCGCCATCTTCATCAGCCTGGGAGTAGGCAAGGAACCCGCCTACTGGGTATACCTCTTGCCGCTGTTTCCGCTCGGCTTGCTCCTGCTTACCGGGCTGTACATGTTTGTGCTGCCTTACGCGCCCAAGTGGCGGAGCGCGGAGGGCACCGGCGCATTAGAGTGAATGCATGGCCAACAAGACGCCCATCAAGTCGTCGGCGGTCGTGAAGAAGTCCGCCGCCAAGCCTGCAGCCGCCAAGCCGGTCCTCCTCGCAGGCGGCAACCCTCAGATCCCGAAGGGTGATGGTGACGCTCCTGTGCAGGCCTACATCGCGGCCATGCCGGGCTGGCAACGCGACGTCGGCCGCCGCCTCGACGCGCTCATCGAGCGCAACGTGCCCAACCTGCGCAAGGCCGTCAAATGGAACTCGCCCTTCTATGGCGCAGAGGGTCAAGGCTGGTTCCTCAACTTCCATTGCTTCACAAAATACATCAAGCTGGCTTTCTTCCGCGGCGCGTCGCTGCGTCCCGTCCCACCCGGTGAGTCCAAGCACAAGGACGTGCGCTACCTCGACATCCACGAGGACGACCAGCTCGACGAAGCTCAACTCACCGACTGGGTAAAGCAAGCAAGCCAATTACCTGGCGAGCGAATGTGAGTGGAATGCCGGTCATTCCCGCAAACCGGTGCCGACTAGCGGTATTCATCTGACGGCAAGCGGCAACAACCCTAGGGAAAGCGACAATGATGATGAAGAGTGGCTCGATGGAAGGAAATACCAGCAACTCTCCCTCTCAGCTGATCGACGCAAGGATCAGCGAGCTGGGCGATTGGCGAGGCAAGACGCTTTCGCATGTCCGCGCTCTCGTCAAGCAGGCTGACGCTGGAGTGGTCGAGGAGTGGAAGTGGCGAGGCGTTCCGGTGTGGTCGCATGCTGGAATAATCTGCACCGGCGAGACCTATAAGAACGTCGTGAAAGTGACCTTCGCAAAGGGCGCCTCCTTGCCGGACCCTTCAGGCCTGTTCAACTCCAGCCTCGAAGGCAACACCAGGCGCGCCATCGATATCCGTGAGGGCGAGGAGATAGATGAGAATGCGTTCAAGGCGCTGATACGCGCTGCTGCCGCCCTGAACACGGCCCGATAGTCAGCTCCGGCCGATATGGTCGGCTAGCGGGCCGAGAGCTGCGAGCAAAGCTTCGCCGGTGGCTTGCGTCGCGTTCTCATGCGGCGCGCGCAGGTTCAGCCAGCGCCTGTCGCCGGACCGTACCGCCAGCACTGCCTTCATCGCAGCGATGAGGCCGGCGTCCTGGATGATTTTGCGGAACGCTTTGATGGCGGCATCCGCGTCAGTGGTGTCCTCTCCCGCCAGCGCTGCATCGTAGAGGGCTCGGATCGCCGCGGCATTCAGATTGACCGTCGCCGAGATGCACCCCGCAGCACCGTTGGCGAGGCCTTTCGTCAGCTGTGCTTCCGAGCTCGGGAAGACCGCGACGCGTGGCGCCGCCGCGATGACCGCCGCGGTGTTGTTCCAATCGCCGGCACTGTCCTTGTAAGCCACCACGACATCGGGAAACGCTTCGCTCAACCGGGCGGTCAGCGCCGGGCTCACCGGTACGCCGGAATTCTGCGGGATATGGTAGAGGATCATCCTCATCGCCGGGTTCGCCACCCGTTCGATCAGCTCGCTGTAGTAGCGGGCCTGGCCGTTGTCGCCGGCGGCCGTATAGAAGAACGACGGCAGAACCATCACCCCGGCACAGCCGAGACCGACCGCATGCGCGGTCAGTTCGACGGTTTCGGCAAGTGCTGTGACGCCGGTGCCGGGCATCAGACGGCTTGGCGAAATTCCGGCCTCGACCAGCCACTCCAGCGCTTGCATGCGCTCGCGCAGCGAGACGGATAACGCCTCGCCCGTGGTGCCGAACGGCGACAGAAAATGCGCTCCCTGATCCAGCACCCACTTGGCGTGCGATATCCAGAGGTCGTGAGCAATGCGGCCGTCGTTTTCGAACGGTGTCAGGATCGGTGCGATGGTTCCTTGCGGGCGGATCATGTGCATCCTTCTACGGCAAAAAGTCTGTGCAGTGCTCAACCGGCATCAAGAATGCCGAAACATGAAGCAGTGTTGCTGAGTACCGGCCGTTCGGCCTCGAAAGCAAGCGGCTAGCGCATCGGCGCGCGATTGCGATCGGGCGGCGGTTCTGAGGCTCTCGAAGTAATATCCTTGTCACGGGACAGCATCGTCTGGCCGAAAGGGGGTGACAAACGAGTTCTGCTGTTTCATCAATGCCGCCTTTTTGAGGAGAAGCCCATGCGGAGGATCGGTGTCGGCATCATTGGCTGCGGCAACATTTCGGATGCCTACCTGAAGGCATCGCCACAATTTCCGGTGCTCGACATTGTCGGCGTTGCCGACATCAACCGGACGGCAGCCGAGGCCAAGGCAGCGGCCTACGGCCTGGCTGCCATGCCGGTCGACGCGCTGTTGGCCGACCCCCGCCTCGAGATCGTGCTCAACCTGACGACGCCGGAGCATCACGCGCCGGTCGGCTTGCAGGCTGTCGGGCAAGGCAAGCACGTCTACTCCGAGAAGCCGCTGGCAACGACGCTCAGCGACGCCGAGCGGCTGGTCGCGGCCGCGCGCGAAAAGGGCGTGGGTGTCGGCTGCGCACCCGACACCTTCCTTGGCGGCTCACACCAGACGGCGCGGCGGCTGGTCGATGAGGACACGGTTGGGACCATTGTCGCCGGCTCTGCCTTCATGCAAGTGCCCGGCCACGAACTCTGGCATCCCAATCCGGATTTCTACTATCAGCCCGGCGGTGGGCCAATGCTCGACATGGGACCGTACTATCTGACCTGCCTGGTTAATCTCCTGGGTCGGGTAAAATCATTGATCGGGCAGGCAAAGTCATCCTATCCCACCCGCACCATCGGTTCTGGACCGCGCCAGCGCGAAACCATCCGGGTCGAGGTGCCGACCCATATTTCCCGGCCTGCTCGCATTCGAGAATGGCGCCGCGGTGTCGATCACCACCAGCTTCGACGTTTGGAAGCATGAACACAATCACATCGAACTTTACGGAACCACCGGCTCGATGATCGTCTCCGATCCCAATCAGTTCCAGGGCGACATCAGGACCAGCCAGCGCAAGGGCGACTGGACCGTGGCCGATCAGATCCATTCCTATGGCGACGGCAATTACCGGGGTCTCGGCCTCGCCGACATGGCGCAGGCGATCGTCTCGGGCAGGCAACACCGTGCCAGTCTCGATCTTTCCCTCCATGTCCTGGAAATCATGGAATCGATCATCTCTTCGGCAGAGATAGGACAGCGTATCGACCTCAGATATGGCTGCGCCCGGCCGGCGCCGATGCGCGCCGACCTGCCTTTCGGAATTCTGGAATAGGGAATAATGCGATGAGCAAGACGGCATTGATTTTCTGGGGCGGCTGGGAAGGTCATACCCCGGCCCGAAGCGCCGAGATCGTCAAGGAGATGCTGGCCGGCAACGGCTTTGATGTGCAGCTGGAGCAGGGGACTTCGGCGCTTGCCGATCCGCAGCTGGGCAAGCTCGATCTCGTTGTCCCGGTGATCACCATGTCGACGATCGAAAAACCGGAGCTGCAGAACCTGACCAGCGCCGTCAGGGCCGGCACCGGCCTTGCGGGCTTTCACGGCACCCTGTGCGACAGCTTCCGCAACGAACCGGAATATCAGTTCATGACCGGCGGCCAGTGGGTCGCCCATCCCGGCAATATCATCGACTATCACGTCGACATCACCAGGCCAGACGATCCGGTCATGCAGGGCATCGACGGCTTCGCCTACCATTCAGAGCAGTATTACATGCATGTCGATCCGACCAACGAGGTGCTGGCGACGACTACTTTCACCGGCGAGCATCTCGATTTCATCGCCGGCGTCGTCATGCCGGTTGTCTGGAAGCGCCGCTACGGCAAGGGCCGCGTCTTCTACAGCGCGCTCGGCCACACCGCCGACGAGTTCGCCGTGCCGCAAATGCGCACCATGTTCGAACGCGGCGCGGTGTGGGCCAGCCGAAACCGGGACCTTGCGTAGCCCTTCATCCGAACGCTGCGTATCGTTGTGGCAGAGCAAAGCTGCAGGGCGCTCACACCTTTTCCAGCTGCGTCGATCGACTACTATTATAGCCTGGAACAAGACCGCCGTGATTGGGGAATTCCGCTGTTGAGGTCGAATGGAGCGGACGTGGCGATGGTTTGGGCCGAGCGGCGGTATAGGCATCCCGACTCGGTGATCGGCCGTCTTCGCGGCCTTGCCGAATTGAGAGGCGTGATGACGGCGATTGCCCATCAGCGTGGCTACTGGCTGCAATGACGGTGCCCCGCCTGCTTTGCGTTGGTGCGCTCACCCACGACACGATCTTGCGCCTCAATGTCCTGCCCTCCGGCGCCGGCAAGTTCCTGCCAAGCGAGGCCGTGCAGATCGCGGCCGGCATGGCGGCAAGTGCCGCCGCGTCTGCCAGCCGCCAGGGCGGGCATGTCTGGCTATGGGCAAGCGTCGGCGACGATGCGGTCGGCCGCGACGTCATCGGCCAGATGAAGGCGGAGCGGGTCGACTGTTCGCTGGTGCGCAGGGTTGAGGGCGGCCGCTCGGCCATTGCCACGATCCTGGTCGATGCCGCCGGCGAGCGTATGATCGTGCCATTCTACGATGCCGTCACGCAAGCCGATCCAGACCGCCTTCCGGCTGCGGATTTTACCCGCTTCGACGCCGTGCTGGTTGATGTCCGCTGGCCCGGAGCCGCCGCCCTGGCGCTTGCGAGAGCTCGAGAATGCGGCATTCCGGCGGTCCTTGACGCCGATGTCGCGTCGCGACCGGTGCTCGACCGGCTGCTGCCGCTCGCCTCGCATGTCGTTGCTTCCCTGTCGGCGGCACGCATCCTTTGCGGTCCCGAGATATCGGCCGGTTCTGCCGTCGCCATTCTCGGCGAACGGACCGGCGCCTTCGTGGCCGTCACCGATGGGGCGAACGGCACCTCGTTCCAGCACGCGGGCAGCAATGATGTCCGTCATCTGCCGTCGCCGCGGGTCGAAGCCGTCGACACCTTGGCGGCGGGCGACGTGTTTCACGGCACCTTTGCGCTCGGCCTGGCCGAAGGTTGGGACGAAGAACGGGCGATAGCAGTGGCCAGCGCCGCCGCCGCCCTGAAATGCCTGCGCTTTGGCGGACGTCTTGGTGCACCGACGCGCGCGGAAACCCTGGCCTTTATGGAAGAAGTGCGCTCTACGAGCATTCGCGGGCGATAAATGGCTGAATTCAGAAAACGCGCGCTGGTTACAGGCGCCGCGATTGGCATCGGCCGTGCCGTCGCCGCAAGGTTGGCCGAGCAAGGCGTCGACCTGATCCTGTTCGACCGGGCGGCCGATCAGCTGGACGAGGTCGCGGCACAGCTCGAGCAGGCCGACGCGTTTGCGGCGGAAGAAGCGATGCGAACGCATTCTCGCCGCCTCTTCGAGGTGCTCGAAATCGTCTAGGAGCGCTGTCCCCATTATTTCGAGGCAAACGGCAGCGTGAGCCCGCTGTCAGCCGGCTCAATCCAAGCCTGAGCCTTTCTTACGCGCTTCCGAAGGCGTTTTGGTCTTGCTGCCGGATTTTTCGGAAGCTGGCTCGGATTTGCGATCTTGACCCTCGCCGCCTTGCTCCTTGCGGAGCTGCCTTTCGACTATCGGTCGCGATCCTTCCGCCGGGTCCTGTTCAGGATGAGTATCGGTTCCTATCATGTCAGCTCCTATCCATTTTGATCAATTGCATGCGGCGTGGGCTGACCTCCGCCGCCGGTTCTGTCGCGCCCGATCATCAGCCAGGCGGCGAACAGTACGACCAGTACGACCACAATCCAGGCGACGAGACGAGGCATCGGGCCTCACTTCCCCCGCCGCTTGCTGCCGCGCGGCTCGGGATCGGAGCCGGCCCCGACCGTTGGATCGGGCACGACCGGGCCGCGTTCGGCCTCGGAACCCTCAGCTTCGATCTCCTGCACGGCCTGGTCCCAATGCTCGCGCTCGCGCCCTTGCGGACGGCCGTCGCGCTCCCAGATCTCGTGGGCTCGCTGCCTGATACGCTCTTCCCTGTCCATGGTGTTCGCCTCCTCATCCCCTAATCCGGCGATCGCTGGTTTGTTCCGCGGTGCCAGCGCCGTTCATCGCGGTTCAGTTGACGTGGTCATCCAGCGCTCTAGATCAAACTTCACGCCGAAGTCGCTTCGTGCGGGGAGAACAATCGTGTGGCAGCAACGCTACGAGCACGTATTGTAAATGCCGTTACACTCGTCGGTCTTCGACCAGACCGCCTGTGCTTGCTGCTGATGATATCTATACTGACGGCATGCTCGCCTTCCGACCAGGTCGAACAGCAGTCGAAAACCGCAGCTTCCGCCGCACAGACCGCATCGCTCGTCCTGGAGGCCTGGGCTGCTGGGGCGGCTCCCTCGAAATACACGTCGCGCACTTTGCAATCGGTCGGCAAGGCGCTCGCCGATGCCGGTGCGCAAATCCAGTCCGCCAATTCGCCTGAGCCCAGCGGGCAAGCCGATCTGACGATGGCGGTTGGACTGCTTTCGGCAGCGGTAATGCGCGCGGCGACGGCCGTGCAGAACGGCAACCGCTCGGAAGTGGAAGACGCGCAGCACGATCTGCGGGCCGCCGCCGCCGACCTGAGCACGTCCTACGCCAAATACTTCGCGCCGAAATCATGAAGAAGCTGCTCGAAATATCGCTCGGCGTCGTCACAAGCGTTGGCGGCTTTCTCGAGGTTGGATCAATGGCGACCGCAGCTCAGGCCGGCGCGGCGTTCAGGTTTCAGCTGATATGGGCCGTCGTCCTGGGCACGATCTGCATCATCTTCCTGGTCGAAATGGCCGGACGCTTCGCCGCCGTTAGCCATCACACCATCGCCGACGGAATCCGGGAACGGTTTGGCTTCAACGCCTTTTTGTGGCCGTTGCTTGCGACCTTGCTGGTCAACTTCCTGGTCATGGCAGCCGAAATCGGCGGTGTTGCCATTGCGCTCGAGCTCGCGACCGGCATCGGCTTTCAGTGGTGGGCGCTGCCAGTGGCACTGCTTGCATGGCTGTTCCTCTGGAAAGGGACGTTCGGCTTTATCGAAAAAGGCGTCGCGTTCCTCGGCCTCGTCACGCTGTGCTTCGTGGTTGGCGCCGTCATGCTGAAGCCCGATTGGGGGCAGGTTGCGGCCGGTGCCGTGCCCACTCTGCCCGAGCACGACGCGGCCAATTACTGGTTCATGGCGGTCAGCATTCTTGGTGCGTCGATCTCGCCCTATCTGTTCATGTTCTATTCGTCGGGAGCGATCGAGGACCAGTGGGACGAAAGCTATCTCGGAGCCAATCGGGCCATTGCTGGCTTGGGCATGAGCTTTGGCGGCACTATCTCGATCGGCGTGTTGATTGTGGCGGCGCTCGTGCTGGCAGCGCACGGCATAGAGCAGGTCGACGACTACCACCAACTGCCGCTGATGCTGATCCAGATATTCGGTTTCTGGGGATTTGTCCTGTTCGTTGCTTCACTAGGCATTGCCTGTTTCGGTGCCGCGCTAGAAATCGGCCTGCAGCAAGCCTACCTCGTGGCGCAGGGTTTCGGCTGGACCTGGGGCGAGAACCTGAAACCGCGCGACGACCCGGGCTTCAGCACCGTCTATACGGTATCGTTGTTTTTCGCCGCCATTCCGATCGCGCTGGGCCTCGATCCGCTGAAGCTCACCATCTTTTCCATGGCGCTGACGGCCGCCAGCCTGCCGCTGACCGTGGTTCCGTTCCTCTTCCTGCTGAACGACGAGCGCTATGTCGGCGAGTACCGCAATGGCATGATCGCTAATGCCGCGGTCATCTTCATCATCGCGCTCGGTTTCGTGCTCGCGATCGTGACCATTCCTTTGCAGATATTCGGAGGCACGTGATGGATTTGTTGCGCGACATTCTCGACAAGCAAGTGGTCGACCGCGAGCAGGTCAAGATCGGCAAGGTTGACGGGCTGGTGGCCGAGCTCAGGCCAGGCAAGCCGCCTAAAATCGTTGCGGTCGAGCTCGGCTCGATCACGCTGGCGCGTCGGCTTGGCGACCGGCCCGGGCGCTGGATGTCACAGCTTGCGGCCAGGCTCGGCGGCAGACGCCATGCCGAGCCGCACCGCATCGCGTGGAACAAGGTGCGCGACATCGGCGTCGACATCGAGTTCGATATCGATGTCCGCAAAACGGCGATTTTCGACTGGCAGGACTGGCTGCGCGACCATGTCATCGGGCGTATCCCGGGAGCTGGATGATGGCCACCGTCAATCTTGAGCAATTGGCTGGCAGGAATGTGCTTTCGCAGCGTGGCAAAAGCATCGGACACATCGAGGAGATCCGCGCCGAACCGGATGGCGACGACTTCGTAGTCACCGAGTTCCACGTCGGCATTTACGCGGCATTCGAGCGCCTTTCCGCTTCGGCCATCGGCACAGCGGTTCTCGATGTCTTCGGGCTGCGCCATCGCGACGGCATGTATCGCATTCCCTGGGACAAGCTCGACATCTCAGACCCGAAGCGGCCGCGACTGCTGTGCACGACGGAGGAACTTTCCCGTATGCAGGGGGATATTGAAGGCGAGAGGCGGAAATGAGCGCTGTTTTCTCGCCACTGGAGGGCAAGGTTCCGTGAAAGTCCTGGTTGTCGGCGCCACCGGCCTGATTGGTGCCTCGGTTTGCGCGCGCCTTGGTGCCGAAGGGCACGAGGTGATCGGTGTCGCCCGCAATCCGCGACCCAGCGGAGCTCGCGATGACAAATTGCTGGTGCTGGACATGGCCGTGGCGCTGCAGCCCGAAGACTGGCTGCCGCATCTCAGCGGCATCAACGCCGTCGTCAATTGTGCGGGCGTTTTGCAGGACAGCTCTCGCGAAAGAACGCGGGAAGTCCATCGCGATGCGGCTGCAGCACTCTTCCTTGCATGTGCGCGGGCAGGGGTTGCCCGGGTGATCCACTTCTCGGCGATCGGCGTCGATCGGGCGCAGCCTTCGACGTTCTCGGTGACGAAACTGGCCGGCGACCAGGCGCTTATGGCGCTTGATCTGGACTGGGTGATCCTGCGCCCGTCCGTGGTGCTCGGCCGGCCGGTGTTTGGAGCCAGCGCATTGTTTCGGGGTCTCGCGTCGCTGCCAGTGCTGCCGTCCATGCCCGGCACCGGTCTGCTCCAGGTGGTACAACTCGACGACGTGGTCTCAACCGTCGTCTTGCTTCTCGATCCCGCCAGTCCGTCTCGCGTGGTGCTGGAACTTGTCGGTCCCGAACAACTGAGCATGGACGAGGTCGTCGGCAGTTATCGCCGATGGCTCGGCTGGGCTCCGGCCGCCAGGTTTGTCTTGCCGGCGGCTGTTGCAAAGCTTCTCTACCGGCTCGGCGACCTTGCCGCGATGCTCGGCTGGCGCCCACCGATGCGCACCAACGCAGCCCGGGAGATCGCCCGAGGAGCGGTCGGAGATCCCTCGGACTGGACCGCCTCGACCGACATACGGCCGCAAACCCTGGCGGACTTCCTCGCGCTCAATCCGGCAACGGTGCAGGAAAAATGGTTTGCCGGGCTCTATGTCCTCAAGCCGGCGATCTTCGTCGTCCTGCCCTTCTTCTGGATCATGACGGGGATCGTGTCGCTGACCACCGGCTATGGCAGCGGCAGCGGCCTGATGCAAAGCACAGGGGCTGGCGTCTTGTCGGCGCCCGCCGTGATTGCCGGTGCTCTTGCCGACATTGTCGTCGGCGCTCTCATAGCCTGGCGGCCGACGACGCGGGAAGGCCTTTATGGCGGCATTGCGCTCTCGCTCTTCTACCTGATCGTCGGAAGTTTTCTCCGCCCCGATCTGTGGAACGAGCCGCTTGGGCCGTTCCTCAAAGTGTTGCCGATCCTGGTGCTGCACTTTGTTGCCCTGGCCGTGCTGGAGGAGCGGTGATGCTCTATTTCCTGCTGAAATTTCTGCATGTCATCGGTGCAGCCGTGCTGCTCGGCACCGGCGCCGGCATCGCCTTCTTCATGCTGCTCGCCCACAGGACCGGCAATGCCGCGACGGTTGCGGCGGTGGCGCGCATTGTCGTCATTGCCGACTTCCTTTTCACAGCGACGGCCGTGGTCGCGCAACCTTTGACCGGAGCCGCGCTCGCCTGGCAGGCGGGCTACTCGCTCTCGGAGGGCTGGATCGTGCTTTCGATCGCGCTTTACGTCGTCATCGGAATGTTCTGGCTCCCGGTCGTCTGGATGCAAATGGAGATGCGCAAGCTGGCATCGCAAGCCGCCGCTGGAGGCGCACCTTTGCCGGCGCGCTATCACCGGCTTTTCTGGATGTGGTTCGCATTCGGCTTTCCCGCCTTCGCTGCCGTGCTCGGAATTTTCTGGCTGATGATCGCTCGGCCGGCAATCGAGTGGTAGGTCGCAGGCAGGTCCCACTGCGATAATGCCCAGTCAAAGCAATGCGGAAAAATTCCGCCCCATGCAGCGCGAATATCTGCCGGAGCGGACCTGCGCCTCGACCTGTAAGTCGCACCGGAGTCCGGTCTCATATCCTTTCCACCCGCGCGCTCACCGCCATCGGCGCAGGACAAGATCCCCTCTTGAAGCTGGTTAGGCTTCGCTTACCAAAAAAGATGACGTCTGAGGGAACACGGGAAGCACAGGCAAGTTCGGTGTGCAGTGGAGGAGATTGCGCCATGAACAGTGTTATTTATCTCATCGGCCTCGTCGTCGTCGTGCTTGCGATCCTCTCCTTCCTCGGATTCCACTAGGAGACACCATGCAGGACCAGGACGATCAGGGCCGTCAGACGGCCGATTTCGAGACCGCCAGAAGCGAGCTTTCGGAAAGACTACAACGGGAAAAGCAGACCGCGACGGAAGCGCTCCACGATGCGCGTGACGAGATCACCAGGAAAGCCGGAGATTACGCATCGGAAGCAAAGCAAGCATTGTTCAATAAGGCGGAGGGGACGCAGCGCGACGTGAGCGCCAACCTCAAGGCCTTCAGCGGCGCATTGCGCGCGGCAAGCGAGCATCTTGCCAACAATGATCAACGGACCGCTTCGAAATTCGCCCTTGACGCCGCAGGCGGGCTCGAGCGGCTTTCCTCGTCCCTGAAGGATAAACCGTTCGACGAGGTGCTTGGCGAAATTCAGTCGTTCGGCCGCGAAAACTCGGGGGCGCTGATCGCCGGTTCGGTATTGGCAGGCCTGGCGTTGGGACGGTTCATCAAGAGCTCGCCACCCTCTACCCAAACCGCAGCGCCGGGCCAGTCGGGCACAGGCCGGGCGACCGAGACGGGTCCTAGCTCGAATGAGTCGGGATGGCGATCGGCAGAGCCAGTTGAGCCAGCCCCGTTAGGATCCGATCAGTCCGGCGATGACTGGGCCAATGCAAGCCTGGAGCGAAACCCATGACTGATAACCAGGACACTCGCAGCCTGACAACCCTTGTCAGCGATCTGGCACAGCAGGTCACAACACTGCTTCAAACCGAAAGCAGGCTGTTGCGGGCTGAAATGTCGGAAAAGGTAAGCAGGGCCGGCGCCGGCGCCGTGGAGGTGATGGGAGGCGTCATTTGCCTGCTTGCCGCCCTGATGGTGCTTTTGCAGGCGCTGGTGATTGCCTTGGCGAGCGCCGGCCTGGGAGCCGGATGGTCCTCGCTGCTCGTCGGCGTCGTGGTGGCAGTACTGGGCGTCATACTCTTGCGCTCCGGCAAGGCAAGCATGGCTCCCTCGGAGTTGACCCCCGACCGGACACAAGACCAACTTAAACGCGACGCACGCGTGATCAAGGAACAGATAAGATGACCGACAAATCCGCAGCCGAGTTGGAACGCGATGCTGATGTTGCTCGCGCCAGAGTGGCAGATACCGCAGACTCGATCCGCAGCAAGATGACACCGGGCCAACTGATCGACGAATTCACCGGGATGTTCAGCGGTGAGGGATCCGCCATGCTCAGCAATCTTAAGACTCAGGTCAGGGACAATCCGTTGCCGCTTACATTGGTCGGCGCGGGTCTGGCCTGGCTGATGCTTGGCAAGGGCACGTCGGTAGACAGTTCAGCACTTGGTGTCTATTCGACCGGCAGGGAACCTGACGGCACCCGAAACTTCTCTGACCTGAGGGGCTTGGGCGCGGCCTGGCAGGACTCAAGCGGCGATGAGTACGGTGCCGAGGGCGAAGGTTCCGCCGGCTCCATGCTCTCCGATGCCGCTCGTTCGGTTGCTTCCGTGGCAGGCGGTGCGACTGAGGCTGTGGCAGACGTTGCGAGCGGCGCCAAAGAAAGATTGACAAGCACGGCCGGGCAAGCCGGCTCGGCCGCCACCGATATGACGGGGCGGGTGCGTCAGTCGGCGCAGGACCTGTTCCAGCGCGAACCTCTGGCGATGGCCGCGGTGGGCCTTGCCGTGGGCACAGCCATCGGCGTGATGCTGCCTCACACCGCCGCTGAGGACGCGCAACTCGGCCACTACCGCGACAAGGTTCGTGACAGCGCCGAGGAAGTCTTTGAAGAAGGGGTGGAGCAAGCCAAGCAGGTCGCCGCCGAAGCATATGAGACTGTAAAGGAAGAGGCTGACCGACAGGGTTCCAGCGGCGACGCCGAGACGTTGGTCGACCGCGTCGAGAAAGTCGTGAAAAAGACGGCAAGCAAAACCGAGGAAGCCATTCGCGATCGTTTGCCGGAGACCGACGAGGCCAAATCGAACGAGTCTCCCGAAACGACTTGATAGCGCTGCGGTCGTTCGTAGCGATCCCGACCGCGGGTCGCCTCGCGGTTGGAACATCGAAGTCGGCTAGGAGTCCGCAACCTTCCGCAGACAAATGTGATCGCGGCGCTCAAGTCATTAGCCGAGGCGCTCCGGTCCGTTCCGATTCTTCGCTCTGAATCCGTTCGGTTCTTCGGGCTCAATGGCCAACGCCGTGCCGCGCAATGCTCAGCAGCACTGCCCAATTCTGAAAAACAACCACCCCGTCAATTCGACTCGGGTGGTTGCCAGCATTCCTCGGCCAGCGGGGCGGCCTAACTCTTGGCGGTCTCTCCCGCCTCACGCAGCCTGGCGTATTGCAAGGTGACGTCGCGCAGGTTCTGCTTCAGCCAGTCGGCCATTTTCTCCTCTTCGCTGAGATTCTGCTGAAGAGAGCTGGTTGCCTGATTAAACCCTCCGGCCTCGCCGAGCACGAGCAACGAGTTGTAAGCGGCGATCTCGTAATTTTCGAATGCGAAGTTGGCGAAGCTGTTCTTGAGGATTTCGTCGCCGGCCACGGAATGTCCCATCGCCGCCATGCTGCCGACCATCGACATAGCCGTATCCTTCAATGTGGAATGGTCCTCACCGAGGCCATCCAGAATGGATTCCAGCCGGGCGATCTGCCCTTCGGTCTCCGTGATATGCTGCTGCAGGCGGTCGGCGACCTGCGGATAGTTCTCGATCCGCTTCACCTGAGGTTTCATGATCGACAGTGCCTGGTTTTCCATGGCGTGGGCATTGCGCAGCCCGACAATGAAGATCGAGCGGGTTTCGGAATTGACATCGGTGTCCATAGGATTTCCTCGCGGTTTGACGTGTAGAACCAAACCGTGGCTATGCCGATTTGTTCCTGGCGAGGTGTTGCAGTAACCCTGCTCGTCAGCTGCAATCGTGTCACTTCAGCGAATAGAGATAGGCCGCGATATCCCGCGCCTCCTGCTCAGAAATCCTGGTCGAAGGCATTGCCGTATGCGGATTGACCTCCCTTGCCGCACGGATCCACCGGATCAGGTTCTCCGGCCTGTTGCGCAAGACGCCGCCGACATAGACCCGGGTGGTTAGGCTTGCGTCAAGGCGTGGGCCGACTAACCCTTGCGCGCCGGGAACGCCGGTGATGGTGTGGCAACCGGCGCAGCCATTGGCCATCATGATCGGAATGGCGCGGGCGCCGACGCCGCCGGTGGCATTGTCGGCCTTCTGCTCGACCCGACGGCTTTGCTCGAAGTACAACAAAATCCCGGCCAAGGCTGCAACGAGCACGACAATAACCGCAGCGCCGATTACGGCTTTAGACAGCGTGAAGCGCATGCGACGCCTCCCGGTCCTTTCGGCTGCTCGAGCGAATCCACAGGCCGGCCAGCAGCAACGCCGCGCCGCCATAAATCAGGCCGGCCGGAACCCACATCACCAAGCCGGCGAGCTGCTGGTCCTCGAGCGGGCTAAGGTTCCACAATTCCGCGCCGGCTGCGTTTACCGGATACCATAGCCTTGGCGAGACCAGCAGCAGCACCCCGAGCAGGCCGGTGTGCAGTGAGGTGAAGAAAAGGTGCATAACCGCGCTGCCATAGGCTTGTTCGCGGCCTGAACGCGGCAGCAGCACCCACCAGAACAGCAGCCCCGTACCGAAGAAGCTGGCATGTTGCGCATAATGCAGGACACCCTGTGCAAGCGCTGCCTCGAACAGCGCCGGAACGTGCCAGGCCCATATCGCGACGCCGTGCACGAAGGTCGCGGCTACAGGGCGGCTGACGGCGGCCCAAACCGTTCGAAACACCTTCGTGTGCCCGGCTGCGCCAAATGCCAGCCGCAGCCTGATCGGCAATGCCCACATCATCGCCGCCGCCGGGCACGAGGCGACCAGCAGGGGTGCCGCCACCGCCATCAACAGCTCGTGCTCGATCATATGGACGGTGAAGACGCGCTCACCCAATGCATGGAGCGGACTGACCAGTGCTACCGCCAAGATGATCCAGCCGGCCGCGAACAGCAGGGCTTGCCACAGCCGCAATGGACGGCCGCGAGCACTCCGTCGCCACAGTCGAGCCGCGCCTGCTGCGTAAAGCACTGCGATCGCGGTCAGGGGAAGCGTGATCGGCAACGCCAGCGTCCAGCCTGCCTGCGGGGCGCCGGCACCGTAGCAGATCGAGGTCGAGAAGAGCGCGTCGAAGCTCATCGCAGGCAGCCGTCAAGAATGAGCGAGGCGGCGCCTTGCATGACGATTACCAGTGCAAACAGCACCGCGCTGAGAATGCTGACATTGGCGACGAAAGCTTCAGTGGCGCGCGTACGATCTGGTTTAAAGGCGGCGCCACCTTGCTGTCGCGCCCGCCACGAAAGCGCGCCGCCGAGCAAGGCCAGCACTGCCAGCGCCAGCGCAATGACCGGTATGACGGGTATGCCGTGGGTGCACTGCCACTCCACGACCGCGTAATTCAGCTGCGTCGACACCGCCCAGGCCAAAGGTCCGGACAACAGCCCGCCCCATGATGTGCCCAAGCGAAGCGCACGCATCTCAGTCAAGCCTCGGCATCCAGTAGATCAACAGATAGATCGGGATCCAGGTTGCGACCACGAAATCCCAGTAGAAGACGTTGTCGCCAACGTCCCCGAAGCGCCGGCCGCTGTAGCCATGGCGCGTGAACATCAGGACCGTCAGCACCAGCGTGTCGCCGACGTCGGTAATCAGATGCGTTGTATGAAGGCCGAGCAGCACCCACAGCATTGAGCCGTACGCATTAGTATCCCAATAAATGTTGAGGGCCGGAAATTCGAACCACCGCACGACAAGCGGCGCGATACCGAGCAGCGACATCACGATCAGGCCGATGCGCACGGGCACCATGGCACAGGCTTCGGCGTAGCGGTTCAGTATGTGATTGGGCACCACGCTGGCGAGCAGCAACAGCGTGACGATGGTGCCCGGCCAATGGTTGGGCGGCGGCACGCCTAAGGGCCATTCGGGCGACAGATAGGCAAGGTAAAGATACGCGCCTGCGGCGAGCGCGAAACCGGTGCCCTCGAGCGCCATGAAGGCGAGAGTGCCCCACCAGGTCGGGCTGCGCGGTCCGAGCCCGAAGGTCGGGAGTTCGGAAACATCGGCGACAGGGCGTTGTTTCATTCCTCGTCCTCCAGATCGCCTTTCGGCCAGAACCAGCCAATTAAGGTGATGGCGATCGGCCCGGCTCCCCAGACCACCGCCCAAGGGCTGAAGATCGAATAGAGAAAGGTGGCGCCGACGGCGAGCGCGGCGAACAATGGCCAGATCGACGGCGGCGCCGACTTCTCGCGCACATCGGGATGCGCTTCTGCCACAGTCGAAATAACAAGTTCGCGCGCGTCGACGCGAAGCCCGGTCGCGACAGGCAGCGTGTCACGTTCGGCCCAGAGCGGCTCGGAGTGCGTAACCACCGGGATCCGAGCGAAGTTATAGCTCGGCGGTGGAGAGCTCGTCGCCCATTCCAGCGTGCCCGCATTCCAGGGATTGTCCCCGGCCGGGGCGCCCCTCGAGGCGCTGTACACCAGGTTAATAGTGAACAGAACGAAGCTCAGGAACAGGACGACCGCGCCGGCTGTGATGAACAGGTTGATGTTGCCCCAGCCGAGCTCCACCGGGTAGGTGTAGACCCGGCGCGGCATGCCCCACAGGCCGACAATGTGCATCGGAAAGAACGCCGCATTGAAGCCTATGAAGGCAAGCCAGAAGTGCCAGCGTCCGAGACGCTCGCTCATCATCCGGCCGGTGATCTTGGGGAACCAGAAATAGGTCGCGCCAAGCAGCGGGAATACCGACCCGCCGATCAACACGTAATGGAAATGCGCGACCACGAAATAGGTGTCGTGCACTTGCAGGTCCAATGGCACCGACGCCAGCATTACCCCAGTCAGGCCGCCCGCGACGAACGTGAAGAAGAAGCCGAACACGAACAGCAGCGGCGTCCTGACTATCGGCTTTCCGTCCCACAATGTTGCCAGCCAGCAGAAGATCTGCAGCCCGTTCGGGATGGCGATCAGCATGCTCGACGCGGTGAAGAAGCTCGCGCCGAGCTTCGGCAGACCGGTTGCAAACATGTGGTGAACCCACAGGCCGAACGACAGGAAGCCAACCGAAATCAGCGACAGAACCATTCCCAGATAGCCGAATACCGGACGCCGCGCGAAAGCGGCGATGATCGAGGACACCATGCCGGTAGCCGGGAGGAATATTATGTAGACCTCGGGGTGGCCGAAAAACCAGAACAGGTGCTGGAAGAGCAGTACGTCGCCGCCCTCGGCTGGATTGAAGATATGGGTGCCGACCAGCCGGTCGAGGATCAGGAACGTCGACGTGATCATGACCGCCGGCATGGCGAACACGATCACGAATGAGGTGACCAGCATCGCCCAGACGTAGAGCGGAATCTTGTCCAGCGACATGCCCGGCGCACGCTGCTTCAGCACGGTGACGATGGTGGCAACCGCGACCGCCAACGATGAAACTTCGGTATAGGTGATCATCTGCGCCCACACGTCGGAACGCTTGCCCGGCCCGAATTCAGGACCCGACAGCGGCACGTAGGAGAACCAACCGACGTCGGGCGCCATGTCGAGTGCAAACGACACCCAGGCGAAGAGGCCACCCGAGAGATAAATCCAGAAGCTGAACGCATTGAGGCGCGGGAAGGCGATGTTACGGGTGCCGACCATCAGCGGCACGAGGTAGATGCCGGTTGCCTGAACGATCGGCACCGCAAATAGGAACATCATGGTTACGCCATGCATGGTGAACAGCTGGTTGTAGCGATCGGGCCCGATCAGCCCGCGCTCCGGCCCCGACAGCTGGATGCGCATGGCAACCGCGCTGAGGCCAGCGAGGCACAGGAACACGAAAGCGGTGATCAAATAGCGCCGCGCAACGATCTTGTGGTCGACGCTCGACAGCGCACCGATGATGCCCGGCGGCGTCCGCCATGTCCGCGCCAGCCGGCCCTCAAGGCTGGCGTCGTCGAGACCGGTATCGCGAGGACCATCGCGCTCCGGAGCAAGGTCGCCCTTTTGTGTCGCCTCGCGTTGCTGGGCGAGGTGACGCTCATGGGCAAGGTCGGCGCTGCTCATTTCAGGCCCTCGAGATAGGCGACGATCGCATTCAGCTCGTCTCCGTTCAGTCCCACCACGGGCATATGAGCTCCTGGCTTGATCCCTTGCGGATCGGCTATCCACGCCGCGAGATTGCCGCGGCTCATAGCCAGCGTTCCGGCAGCGAGCGTCCGCCGGCTTGCGATATGTGTAAGGTCGGGAGCGACCGTACCGCCGGCGATGGTGCCGCCGATCTTGTGGCACATCACGCAAGGCCGTTTGAGGAACAGGTCATGGCCGGCTTTTGCCTCGCCCGAGGCAGGAGCGGCCGCCGGCCGCAACTGGTCGTTCAGCCAGGCGTCGAAGACGGGCCTTGGTTCGGCGACGATGAAGGTGCTCATATTGGCATGCTGCGCGCCGCAGAACTCGGCGCACTGGCCGCGATAGACGCCGGGCTTGTCCGCCTTCAGGTCGAGAACGTTCTCGTGGCCTGGAATGAGGTCCAGCTTGCCCGAGAGGTTCGGCACCCAGAAGGAATGGATGACGTCTGTCGAGGTCACTACGAGCCGCACCGGCTCGCCCGCCGGGATGTGGATTTCATTGGCGGTCGTGAGGATGCGGTTCGGCTGATCGTTTTCGTAGCGCACCTCCCACCACCATTGATGCCCGGTCACCCGGACCGTCAGCGCCGTATCCGAGCCGATGGCGGCGAGCGTCCGGTTAGAGAAGTAGCTCAGCAGCGTCAGGCCGACCAGGATCAGGGCGGTAGCGGCGAGTGCGGCGACGACAATTCGCATCTTGCTGCGCTCGGCGGCAGCATCGAGGACAAGCGGATTGCCCGACGGCGCCGCGCGCCGGGTTAATGGCATGATCAGCACGGCCATCACCAGAAGCCAAACCACCGTGCAGAGTGCTGTGAAGAACCAGATCAGCCATGCGAGCTCGCCCGCGGCAGGGCCTTTTGGGTCGAGCGCGGATTGCCAGCCGCTGCATCCTGCAAGGAGCAGCATGCAGACTGTGCAGCAGCACACCCTGCAGACAACGCGGTTCACGGCGACTTCCCCAGCGTGGCGGCATCCGGCAGGCGATTTTCGGATGGATGGGGCATCATGTCGTCGTCGCGGCTCGGCGCAGCGGATTTTGGCGCGTTGCCGCTCAGCGCGCGGACGAAGGCGGCAAGCTCCCAGATCTGGTCGTCCGGGATCTTGTCGCGGAAGCTCGGCATGCCGTTTGGCCGGCCGTCCCTGATCGTGGCGTGGATGCTTTCGATCGAGCTGCCATAGAGCCACTTCTGGTCCATGAGGGCCGGGCCCATGCCGCCACCGCCATTGGCATGGCAGCCGGAACAGTTAAACCAGTTGAACAGACGTTTGCCCTCGCTGAGGTGGAAGGCGTTGGCCTCGAACACGCCGGCCTTGTTGTCGGACGAGGCCGGCCGTTGGCCGCCCGGCTCGAGCGCCGTCACGGCTGCCGGCTGGTCGCCCGAGCCGAGCGCCGACTGTGGACGCGTGTCACGTTCCTCACGCTGGCAAGCGGCAACCGCGAGGATTGCGAACACCAGCAACGGAAGACCACACTTCATTTCAAGGCGCTCCGACAGGATCGAAGCGGGGCACCTGGTAGGCCGCCAAGATCGCGTCGATCTCGGCGCGGTGTCTGGTCAGAACGGCGTTCACCTCGCTGCGCAGCGTATCGTCGCCACGGCGCACGCCCATCGAGATGTCGTAGATCATCGGCAGTTGCGGGCCGTCCACGCGCGGCGAAACCGGCGTGATCCGCAGCGCCACCTTCTGCCTGGGTGCGAAGTAGCCGGCCAGCGGCCCCCAGACCACGGCCATATCGATATCACCATTCGCGACCGCCTCAACGATGCGCGCTGGCGGGTTTGGCGCCGAATAGTCGCCATAGACAGGGAAACCGATGAGATGGCCAACGATGCCGCGGCGGCCAAGCGCCTGGACGGGCGGCGAGTTGGCGCCGTCGTCGCCGATCAGCTGGACACCGATGTGCAGATCGCGCAGGCGAGGATCGTTGAAGGACGTGATTTCCGGCACATCCTTGCGTGTCACGAACACATAGGAAGACCGGTAATAGGGCGCGGTGGTGCGCAGCATCTCGAGATTGGCAGGCGTGCCGGGCACAAGATCGCACAAGCCGGCCTTCAGCGTGTTGCGGACGAAGCCGCGCCGCTGTGCCCACCACGTGTAGGAAACAGTCGCACCAAGCTCCGTCGCGACGAGTTCGGCGATCTTGTTTTCAAAACCCTGCCTGGCGGCATTGGAGAACGGCATGTTGTTGGGATCGGCGCAGATCCTCAGCTCGCGCGCATCAGCAACGGCGGCGACAAGCGAGAGCGCCAGTGCGCCGACCGCGACGCCAAACCGCCGGGAAGATTTTCTCCGTGCGCGCGTAACTCGGCCGATTGTCTCAAGGCAGCCGGAACACATACAGCGTACCTCCCGGCGTGGTTACATCCTTCAGGTCCTTCATGACGTTGACGAAGCCGAGCGCGGCGGTGGCGTCGCGCGGGTCGAGATCGCCGGATACGATCGCGCCGGCCCAGCCGCCGACGCCCGAAAGAATCGCGACATATTGGTGCCCGTCCGGGCCGCGATAGGTGATCGGCTGGCCGATGATGCCGGACGACGTCTTGAACTGCCAAAGCAGTGCGCCGGTCTTGGCGCTGACCGCCTTGAACCAGCCTTCCATCGTCCCATAGAACACGACGTTGCCGGCGGTGGCGACGGCGCCGCTCCACACCGGGAAGTTCTCCTTCAGGCTCCACGCCGGCTTGGCGGCGGCGACATCCCAAGCGGTAAAAGCACCGCGATTGCCGCCCGGCCCGGGAATCATGCGCACATTCATGCCGACATAGGGCGTGCCGGCGATGTAATTCACCTCGACGCCTTCTTCGTCCATGCACATGTTGTTGTGCGGAATGTAGAGCAGGCCGGTCTTTGGCGAGAACGCCGAAGGCTGCCAGTCCTTTAGACCGGATGCGGTGGGACAGATGTCGCGGACGACCTTGCCCGTGCCGGTCTTCTTGTCCGGATTTACAATCAGCCGGCCGGTCTTCAGGTCGACGCCCTTGGTGGAGTTGACCGGCCCGAACGGCACTGCCGACAAGACTTCGCCCGTGGTGCGGTCCAACAGATAGACGTAGCCGTTGCGTTCCGGCCGGACGAGCACCTTGCGGGGCTTGCCCTGCCAGGTCATGTCGAGCAGCACCTGTTCGTTGATGCCGTCGTAGTCGTGCAAATCGTGCGGGGTCCATTGATAGAACCATCTGGCTGCGCCGGTGTCGGGATCGCGGGCAAAGATGCCGGCGGTCCACTTATTGTCGCCCGGCCGCAGGTCCGGATTCCACGGACCGGGATTTCCCGTGCCGTGGAAGATCAGGTTGAGGTCCGGGTCATAGGAGATCCAGCCCCACACATTGCCGCCGCCGATCTTCCAGGCGTCTGGCGGCCATGAGGTCACGCCGAGGTCCTTGCCCTTGTCCACGTCATAATGTGGCTTGAAGTCGGGCCCGATCAGCACCTCGGCGTCCGGGCCGGTGTTGTAGGCCGTCCAGACGACGTGCCCGTCGCCGGCGTCGAGCGCCTTGATCCAGCCGCGTACGCCCATTTCGCCGCCGGAATTCCCGACCAGCACTTTGCCCTTCACCACCAGCGGCGCCATGGTGATGGTCTCGCCGATATTGATGTTGCCGATATGGGTGTTCCAGACCGGTTTGCCGGTGGCCGCATCGACGGCGATGGCATGGCCGTCGAGCGTGTTGAAATAGATGCGCCCGTCGAAGAACGCCGCACCGCGGTTGACCACGTCGCAACAGGCAACGCCCTGCGCGGCAGGCTCGGGATTGGGCTCGAACTTCCACTTCATCGGCGCGCCGGGCTTGGTAAGGTCAAGCGCGTAGAGAATATTGGGAAACGGCGTCACGATGTACATCGTGTTGCCGACCACCAAGGGCGCAGCCTCCTGGCCCTTGTTGACGCCGGTCGAGAAGGTGAAGGCCACCTGCAGGGTCTTGACGTTGTCTTCGGTGATCTCCGCGAGATCGCTGTAGCGGGTCGAGGCATAGTTCTTTGCCGGCATCGCCCACTGCCCGTCGTCGGGCGGAGCGGCTGCGGCCGGCGGATTTATCGCAGGGCCTGACGTTGACTGAGCAACCGCCGCGGTAATCAGCGCGAAGCCCGCCAGCAGCGTCCATCCCAGCATCGCAGCCATTGGCCTTTTTCCTCCTTTGGCTAACACACGAGTTTTCGCCGCCGCCTGTCGCGCTTTCCTCATTTGCGTATCGAGCCGCCGACGCCGGCGCCAAGCTCCGCCGCCACGTCCGCCTCGGTTCCCGAACACAACGGATGGCCCCAGCCTGAGGCGCTCTTGCCGCCGGGATCGAGGTCGTAAATGATAGCATCCTTGCGGTTTGGGTTGACGCCGGCCGGTACCTTGTCCAGCCCGAGTGCAGCGCGCACGCGCCAGGCGACATTGTGGTCGGCACAAGAGGAATCGCCGCTTATGCCGAGCGCCCCGACGATCCCCTTTCCGTCGTAGAGAGCTAGGCCGCCGCCAAATGCGACGACACCGCCGATCGGCTTTCCCAGCAACGGATCGCTGGAGCTTCCAAATGTCGAAGGATCGCCGGCATAGGCGGTCGCCTGATTGACCGGATTGGTGGCCTGCAGGCCGAATAAAGGACCGCCGGGCTGCACCGGCGCATAGAGGTTCGCGGTGGACAACGCCATCTGGGCGAGGCTGAGCCCGTTGGCCGTATTGGCCTTTTCGGCGGCGGTCAGCCGGCTGCCGGGCCACTGGGCGTCGGCGGTGGGCCCGCTGAAGGCGACGGCGCAGACCGTTCCATCGCGAGCCACGATTGCCGCCCATTCATGGGTGTCGAAGCCGCCATTGCCGGGGCCGCCGCTGGCTTTGACGTTGGCCTTGAGGGCGGCCAGCAATTTGTCATGGTCGGCCGAGCAAGGTGCTTGAGCCCAAGCCTTTTGCTGGATGGCGCCGATCGTAAGCAGGAACAGACATAATGCTACTGAGACAATCCGCTGGCGATCCATTAGCTGCGCCGTCTTTGTTGAACACTCTCCAACGCGTAGGAGGCGCAGAAGTGCCAAAGAGAATGAAATAAATATCGGGTTCGGTCGGCCAAACGCGGGGACCGGAGCTCCGGACAGCCGATCTGGGTGTTGGCAGTCAACCTGAAATCGGAGTTATTCTCGCGATGGTCCAGGCGCCATCGGAACAGAGCAGCACTTCTGACAGTTGTGTCGAATGCTGTCTGCAGTCGAGCAACTGGCTCAATCGGTAAAAGAGCGACGAGCAATATTGTTCGTTGGAGCCGGAGTGTCGATGAGCGTCGGCTTGCCGTCTTGGCAAAAGCTCATCGAGCATATGCAAAACGAGCTCGGCCTTCACGAGGACATGATCGGCGCACCGGAGGCCAGCTATCAGGCCCTTGCCGAATATTACCGGCTGAAGCAGGGGAGCCTCGGCCCTTTGCGCAGTTGGATGGATCGTGAATGGAGCGTCTCGCGGGAAGAAGTGCAACGGTCGGCAATCCACAAGCTCATCGTATCGCTCGATTTTCCGATCATCTACACCACCAATTATGATCGCAACCTCGAGGTTGCCTTCGAGATCCATGGCTGCCCCTTTGTCAAAGTCGCGAATGCAAAGGACTTGCCAAAGGCCACCGGCGACGTGACGCAAATCATCAAATTCCACGGCGATTTCGACGACGATAAATCGTTGGTCCTGGCCGAGACCGATTATTTTGAGCGGCTATCCTTCGATTCGCCGCTCGATGTGAAATTTCGAGCCGACGCGCTAGGGCGCACCATCCTGTTCATCGGCTACAGCATGTCCGACATGAATATCCGTCTGCTGCTGCATCGGCTTTGGCAGACCTGGCGCAGGTCCGGCTACGAGAAGAACCGTCCGAAATCCTTCATCTTCATGCCGCAGCCAAGCATCGTCCAGGAAGCCGTCCTCGGACGCTGGGGCATCGATATGCTGACCGAAGAGGCCGACGATCCAGAAGACGCCCTGCTCGCATTCCTGAATGAACTCAAGGACAGGGTGGGCCGGCCAGACGGCGCGTGAGAAAACCTGCGCAAGCGAATTGGTCAGGCAATGGGAACCGGCTGATCTGATGTGAGTTCGGGAGGACCAACGTATCCGGGACCGAGCCTCAATGGGCGCACGCAAACACAAGCGAAGAATGCATTCCAAAGACGACCTGCCGGCCGAGTTGGCCTATGAGATCGAGTTTTTTGCCCGCAGGTGCGGCCTGACGAGGGACGAAGCGCTCAAGATGATGCGAGATGCTGGCCGGTTGAAGGACGGCGCGAAGGCATCCTACGAAACCGGGTCGAAGTAGCGGCATGGATCCCGTTTCGTGGACGGCTTTTGTCGGAACGGTCATCCTGATGCAGATGCCGCCGGGGCCTGACAGTCTGCTGGTGATGGCGCGCGGCATCGGGCAGGGTCGTGATGTTGCCCTGTTCACCGTCCTGGGAATGACCTTCGGCGCCGGAATGGTCCAGCTGCCGCTCCTTGCCCTCGGCATATC
Source organism: Mesorhizobium sp. WSM4836 (assembly GCF_055811815.1). Classification (NCBI taxonomy): domain Bacteria; kingdom Pseudomonadati; phylum Pseudomonadota; class Alphaproteobacteria; order Hyphomicrobiales; family Phyllobacteriaceae; genus Mesorhizobium; species Mesorhizobium sp. WSM4836. Next base: position 253,963 of record NZ_JBVVQF010000005.1, on the reverse strand, counting down.
GTCGCTCGTCCAGGCATCGCCGCTTGCCTTTGCCATGCTTCGCTGGGCGGGCGCAGCCTACCTGGTTTGGCTTGGATCGCGTCTGGCGCTGTTGCCGTCAGCCAGCATCGCCGTCGACAAGCCGCGCAGTGTCGGACCGCTTGTGGCCGCACGCGAAGGAATGATCGCCAATCTGATAAATCCCTGGCCGATAACCTTTATGGTGGCATTCCTTCCGCAGTTCGTCGATCCTGCTCGCGGATCGGTCACGCTGCAACTGCTGCTGCTCGGCGGCACCCAGAAAATGACCGGTGTGCTGGTGCTGGGCACATATGCACTCGCATCGGGCCCGCTCGGGGCTTGGATCATGAAAAGGCCGAAGGTAAGGCTTTGGCAGCAGCGGGTGGCAGGCTGTTTCGTCGTTGGTCTCGGTATCCGCATGGCAGTCGGTGGCGGCGCGCACCGCTGAGGATCGAGCGATGCACCGGCCGCCATCGATGGAACATCCGCCGATAATTTTCGTTGACATGCTCCACAAGGCGAGAGGTCGAACATGTCGAAGTTCCAAGCCGCCACCCCGGAGCGTTTGCAGCAGCTCAGGCTTGAGGCGACGGCGCACTTTGCGCCGCTCATACTGCGCGAGGCGCTGGTGCGTCTCTGCCGCGCCTGCGGAGGCGATAGCCTCGAACGTTTCGAGAAGACCATGGTCGACCAAATCGAGGCATCGCGTGACGAAAAGGCCGATTTCGACACGATGAAGGAATTTGCCATCGAACAGCTCTATGGCTGGATTCGAGAAGTCAGGTCTTCACCGGACATGACACAGCCGCTGGAGAAGTTGGACGCCCGAAGGACGTCCGGACGATCGGAAGAGCCGCAAACGCTGGAAGACCAGTTGCAGGCGGGTCTGGAGGATTCTTTCCCGGCAAGCGACCCGCCGGCTGTTGTGTCCACCGCGATTCCCGGCGGATCGAAGAAGCCGGTCGGAACCGACGAGGTCCTCAGGCAGCAGCGCGAGAAAAAGGCAGCCGACACCAACCATTCGCAATAAGCGGGGCTTTGGACGCAACTGCGGGGAGGCAGCCTGCCGGTTCACCCGCTGTGTGACATGAAGGCTGTCGGGGCATGCGCCTCAGGCGGCTCTCCCTCGACAAGAATGTTCGCCTCCCAAGCGGCGTCGACAAATGCTTGCCGCGCTTTGGCGGTCGCGATTTCACCGGTCCGGGCGCGATTCAATACATCAGCGGCAGCCAGTGCCAGTGGGGCATTGCGCGCCGGCCATTTCTCACTTTTCAGGCAATATACTGCTTCGAAAACGGAACTGACGAATCGCGATCGTCCAGGCTTGCCGAAATAGATGCAAACAGGAACATCGAACTCTAGTCTCAGCACTGTATTCCTCCCGGTTCAAGCAAGCTGGCTGCTTCGAGTAAGCTGGGGTGTAATTAGCCTCCAGGGTCTACAGGGCCGTCCGATGGGCGTTTCAGCCAAACGTCATGGGCCTTCGCAGGCGTTATGGTGCGCGCTGGTGTTTCGATGGCCATATCGTGCGCCAGAATGCCCGCCTTGCGGGCGAATGCATCGAACGCCGCGCGCACCGTCTCGGCATCGACCTCCTCAGCCAGCCCAGCGCGGCAGGCGTCGAACGCTGCCTTGTGCGCCGGACCGCGGCTCGGCCATTCGTTTAAGACGTCATAGGCCTGCCAGATATTTTCGACATAGCGAGGGAAACCAAGGCCGACGAGAATTGGAACGGGGCGGCCAAACGATTTTTTTGTCATCTGTGTCTCCGCGAAAGAGCCTGTCGCATCAACGCTCGGGGCGGACACGAGGCCCATGCTCTTTAACGCGGGATTGCTGCACAGGTTGCAGCGGGTTTGTTCGATCGTGCGCCGCCGGTCCTGGCGTCACTTGTTGGTCCGCATCTTTTGCCGGGGATTGATACCGCCTTGAGGCGTGGTGTCGTTCTCGACGTCGCCTTCGAACGTGTTGTCGCCCTGATCGAGCCGGTCGCCCTCCTTGATCGTGCCCTTGGAACTGCCGATGCCGGGATCGTTGGCAAGATCGCTATCGGCCGGCGTTTTGCCTTTGACGTGCTTGTTTCCTGTCATGGACTCCTCCTGTTTCTTGAGGTGGCGGGCCGTCCTTGACGTGGCGCCAAGGCTCGCTGCGACATCGCATTTCAACGCGCCAAATGGCGGCGCCCGAATTGTCGGACGACCTTGATTTGAACTCCGCGATACGGGTCGTTGTTCCGTCAAAAATATCGCCGTCGGCTGGGATTGCTCAGCCAAGTCCTCTCCGGTTTCTGTAGCCGGGTGATTTTCGCCAACCGGAACGATCTTTCGCCCAATGCATTTAACTGGTCTGCGCTCACGAACTCATTCTGGACGGGAGCTGGACCATTGCCACCCACAGCCTACGCCTTGGCGACCCGCGAAACCGAAGAAGTTTCCATCGTCGATCTCATACCCGCTTTGCGGGCTTTCGCCCGCACCTTCTGCCGCACTCCCGATGATGCGGACGACCTGGTCCAGGAGACGCTGACCAAGGGACTGGCCAACATTGACAAGTTCGAAGCTGGAACGCGCATGAAGTCGTGGCTCTTCACGATCATGCGCAACACTTACTACACGCGTGTCAGGGCCGCGGTGAGGGAAGCGCCCGGCTTGCTCGACTGCGCTTCGCTGCGGCCGATCTCGGAAGCGACGCAGGAATGGTCCGTACAGGGCAAGGAAGTCCACCAGGCCATCCAGAGCCTTCCCGAGCACCAGCGCGAGGTTCTGATGCTAATAGGCGTGCTGGGCGTCAGCTATGAGGAAACGGCCGAAATATGCGGTTGCGCGGTAGGAACCGTGAAGAGCCGGCTCAACAGGGCACGCGCCGGCGTGCTGGAATACCTTGGCGAAAGTTCCTCGCAAACCCTGATGGAAAGGCGCAGCTATCTGTCCGAAGGACAACTGGACTTCGAAGCCGAGAGGCGCCGCTAATACACATCACGTTAGTTACTGGACTCGCGCAAGCGCCTTTCGACAAGCGCATGCTGCAATTCGATCGCAAGTTTGGTCAGCCTGTCAGGAACCCTTTCCTGCTCGATGGCCGCAAGCAAGCAAGCGATTTCCCGGTCTATCGTCAGATCGGCGCGCGTGCTGACGGAATCTTCCCTTGAGCGAGACATCGCATTCTCTTGGCAAATGTTGGTCCCTTCACTCACTTTGGTGGCAACGGTGCGAGTTTGCAAGAATTTGCAGGCCCTCCATGCGACCGGCTTCGGTCCTTGCACAGCTCCCTCGGCGGTTAGGCTCTCGCTGCCGTTCAATTGCTCACGGGCTGCAAGCCATATGCTGCCTCAACGATCAGTCTTCAGGCCGCCGATCCGCTGAATGATCCTGGTACTGCTCGGACTTGACCCGATTGCCATCGAGCCCACGCTCCTTGGTGTGCTGCTTCTTGTCCCTGTTGGACAGAACGGCATTCTCTCCGATCTTGTCCTTCGGCAGATCGGTCATTGCGCCAGCGCCGGCGCCCTTTCCCTGACTGCCGCGACCGATATACTTCTTGCTGCCGGACGCCATCTTGTTCTCCTTCATACTGTCGAATAGCGGCTTTTCCCGTCGGCATCCGAACCAGCGTTGGGCCGCAATGTTCCGCCGGAAATCGTAAGCAGGAAGGCATCGCCGTCCCAGTGCCGGAACGGCTTTTCCCCGTCGACGAGGACTTGCATGCCATTTGCATTGGCGAATTTATGAACGTCGGCGCGATCCAGCGCCGGCGATCCGCGATATGAATAATTCAAAAGCACGGCCATGCCCGGCCTTTTCAGCACGCGCGCGATTTCCACGAAATGTCGTTCCGCGAGGCCGGCCAGCACCAGATAGGGAAAGCTGTCGACGGCCAGCACGCGGTCGAAGCTGGCATCGCGAAAATCGGCAAGATCGAAACCGCGGGTAGGGCGGAATTCTACATTGCCGAGCCCGGCGCATCGCTGGCGGGCGATCGAGATCATCGCTGGGGATATATCGCTGCCGACGATCCGGTGCGACAGAGCGGCGAGCGCCTGTTCGAACCGGCCGATACCACAGCCAATATCCAGTATGTCGCGGCTGGTGCCGGTAAAGCTTCGCCTCTCCAGCCATGCAACGATCTCAGCCGTAGCGGCCGAGAGCTTTTCCTCATTGCCCAGCGACGACAGCTGGACGCTCGCCGCCGGGGAGATTGCCGCCGCCGCATCAAAACCCGCCGCCAGCCGCTTGACGACCGCATCGTCCGTTTCGCCCTCGCCACGCTCGTGCCGAACGGCACCACCTGTTTTGCGCAGCATGGCGAAGATCCCGGGCCTGCGCTGAAGCAGGTCCGCAATCCGTTGTAGTTTTGCCGTCTTTCGCGGATCGGCCGAGTGCGTGTTTTGCGCAATCTTCGCCAGTTCTGCGGCTTCGATTCCTGTCTCGAAACGGAGAGCCAGCCTGGCGATGACGGCTTCGACGCCGGCACCGTCTGCCATGCATTCCTCCAGCACCCGCCTTGCTGATGTCGACCGCCGAGATCCCGGTTGGGTCGCGCTCATCATCCTTTGCTCCGCGTCCAGATCTTGCGCATCGACCACCGGTCGACGGCGCCCCAGCTGTATTTGTAGGCCTCTTGTCCGCGCAGAAAATCGAACTCTTCCGCGCCTTCGCAGATCGCCTGCCTTATCGCCTGGCCGATGAGCAGCGCGCCGGGACTTTCCTCGGCGTAGGCCGGATCGAAGCCACCGAGGTAAGCGTAAGCGCGGCCCCGATGATGGAACCCGTAATAGGCGCCCACGATCGCGTCACCGATGGTGATAAGCCAGCATCGGGCAAGCACTTGTGCGACCAGCTGCGGCAGCGCGTGACGATGGAATTCTTCCACGCGGGTATCGGACAGAACGCCGTCGCCGTGTCCGGCCCAGCGCGCGCGGTGAAGGCGGATCAGGTGATCGAGGAATGTCTGCGGATCGGACAAAGCGGGTTCGATGGAGAGCCTGCCGCGTCTCGACGCGGCCCTGTGGGCGCGGCGCAATTGGCGCCTCCGCCGCGCCGGAACACAGCCGTGAAGCGTCTGATCGCCGGCGAGGGCGAGCACCGGGCAAGCAGCATGATCGACGGCTTGGCACGATTCGAGCGCGGCATGCCTGATGGCAAGCCCGGCGCCGCCGGGAGGCAGGTCCTGCAAGATCCACTGCGACCAGCCGAGGGAAAGAACCGTGTCGGCGATGCCGGCGGCGACCGGTTCGGCGATCTCGGGAAGACAAAGGACGTCCAGATAGTCGCTCAACGAAATCCCGACCGGGAGCAGCCGCGCGCCGGATTCCTGGCATTCCAGATAGAGTGGCGCCAGGCCGACCAGATCGTCGCCACGCCAGACGGCGACCGTCGCTAGCTCGCCGGGGGCGAATGTCCGCCACCATGGCAGCAACCATGCGGGAGACTGGAACGGCGTCGCCGAGGAACTGCGCGACCAAAGCTCCCACCAGTGCGGCTCGAGGGTTTCGAGGTGCGCCGGATCGTCGATGATCTCACTGTGGAGCATGTCCCGCTCACTTCGCCGTCGCGAGCTGCCCGCTGTCTGTGCCGAGCCGTGCCAGCGCCCGATAGGCGTCCATGTAGGAGGAAACCATGCGGTCGAGTGAAAAGCGCCGCCGCGCCTCGGCCCGGCAGGTCTGGGGGTCCAGGCCGCGTGCGGCAACGATGGCTTGCGCCATCTCGTCGACATCCCTGACCAGATACCCGGTCTTGCCATGCTCGACCACATCCGGCAGTGCGCCATTCGGGAAGGCCACCACGGGGGTGCCGCAGGCGAGCGCCTCCATGGCGACGAGCGAACTGGTTTCCGCGGCAAGGCTCGGGATGACCAGGCAGCAGGCTGTGTTCAGCAGGCGCCGCTTGGCGACAAAGCCGAGCGGACCGAGGAAGCGGCGCCGGTCGTCCAGCCGGGGTTCGACCTCATCGCGAAAATACGCGGTGTGGGTTTCGTAGGGGTAGACTTTGCCGCCGACGACCAGCGGCACACCGGCCTTCTTGGCTGCGACCAGCGCCAGATGGATGCCCTTTTCCGGGCAGACGCGGCTGAGCACGAGCGCAAAGTCGTGTTTGGCCTGTGGTTCGCTCAGCGCGTCGATGTCCACTCCGTTGGGAATCGGCCCGATCAGCCTGGCGCCCGGCGGTGCGCTTCTTTGCTGAGCCGCCGATACCGAATGCAGCCACAAATCCTGCCGCGCCGGATTGAGAGCGTCGGCCGGATACCAGTCGAGCGGCAAATGCAGGGTCACCAATGTCGGCCCGTCGTCCGGCAGATAGCCATCGAAATCGATGCCGTGCAAATGAACCACGTCGATTCGCCAGCGAGCGCGTGCGGTAGCAATTGCAGCGCGATGAGCACGCTGCGCCCGGCGCTTCGCCGCTTCATCGAGCACGCCCGGCTCGGCCGGCGTCTCGATGAGGACACCCGCGGCGCTCGAGCCCTGGCAGCCGATCACGATAGAGCGGTGTCCGGCCTGTACGAGCGCCTGGTCGAGCATCGACAGCACCTGCTCGGCGCCACCGACCGCATCCGGCCCGACGGGGGCGAGGGGATAGGCGACGTTGAGGACGGTGAGCGTCATGGCTCCTCACGCAGCGGAGGCGCGTAGCCTGCCGACGCAAGGGGCAGCGATGCTGCCGGCATAGCGGCGCGTCATTGCCGCGCAGAACTCGGCGAATTCCTCCGGCACCAGCGGCGGACTGCTGTGGTGCGGCATCATTCCGCGATGTTCCGGCGTGAAGCAGAAGGTGACCGTCACGTCGAAGTCGGCCAACGCCTCCATCTGCCGGTCGAACCAGTCAAGCGCGTTGGGCCTGAAGCTGTCGGCCCAGGAAAGGCCGGTGCGCAGATTGGTGACGCCGAGCCGTTTCATCCAGGCGACGGCGTCATCCAGCCGGTGATCTTCGAAATGGAACCACTGCACCAGTCCCATTGCCGGCGTGTGGTGCAGGAATTCCTCGAGCGCCGGCTTTGGCGTGCCGTCCTGGCGAAGCAGGCCCATGTAGAAGTGGCGATAGTAGGAGGAGCCTTCCGCCTCGCGATGGCGCGTCGTCGCTTCCCACTCGCGCGGCAGGTCGTAGAGGCTGTACCATTGGATGCGCGGTGCGTTGCCGATCAGCAATTCCGCGGTCCGGCGTAGGCCCCAGACCTGTACCTCCTCGGCGCCGAAGGTCGAGACGCCGACCTCGCTGACCCACACCGGAAGATCAGTGACGGCCGAGATCTCGCCGATCTTCTGCGGCCATTCGTGGATCTGCCAGAGGTTCCAGTCGAGCGGAAAGCCGTGCACGGCGACCGCGTCGACATGATCGAGCACGCCGAATTCCTTCATCCGTGTCATGAAGCCGGCATCGATCGGCGAGATGCCGCCAAGGACTTTGGTCAAGGTGGGATTCTCCGACGCGATCGCGTCGGCGGCCAGGATTGCCGTAGTGGCGAAGCGGCTCCAGTCGGGGTCGAGCTCCGGATCCCAGTGGGATTTGTTGTTGGGCTCGTTCCAGATCATCGCGGCTTCAATCATTTATCTGTCCTTTCGACGGGTAGACGGCACCGCCGCCGGCCGGTACGTCGGCGGTGCGGCAGAAATAGACCTCCTGCTCCGGTTGCAGCACGATCTCGAAGCCGGCGCTGCGCAGCATGGCTTCGGTGCAGGCACGGTTGGGAATCCACCAGTTGGTCGGGTCGTCGGCATAACGATGCTCGATGAAATGCAGCTTTGGGAATTCCGGCCGGTCGAACAGGTCGTGGGTCCAGAAATGATAATTCTGCTCGAGCGCCGGCACGTTGGTGCTGCCGCGCTGCATCGACTGGAAGATCATCAGGTCATCGGCGACATGCTCCCGGATCAGATCGAGTGCGAGCAAGGGATGGCGCAAATGGTAGAGCACTCCCATGAACAGCACGATGTCGAACCGCTCACGCAACGCGCCAACGTCGTAGACCGAGAGCTGCCGGAACTCGATATCGCAGTCCGCTACCTCAGCGGCAAAGCGCGCCTGCGCCAGGTAAGCCTCGTCGAAATCGATGCCAAGCACGCGGCCGGCGCCGCGGCGTTTCATCTCGATCGAGTAGAAACCCGCATTACAGCCTATGTCGAGCACCGCCTTGCCGGAAAGATCGGCGGGAATCGCGTCGGCGAACTTGCGCCATTTGATCAGCGGATAATTGCCAAGGAAATGGTCGGGAGCGGTTTCGATGCCGGCTAGTTCCATATTGTGGAACCATGGGCCGAGCGCATCGATACGGCGGCGGATTTCGGCATCGGAATGCAGCATGGCTAGCCTCCTTCGCCGGCGAGGATAGGGACGTGCTGGTGGCCGGGCAGCGTAATGGCGGCTTGGTCGTCCTTGGTACCGGTGGCGCTTTCAAGCAGCCGAAGTGCGGTGCGGTAGCCGTTGAAGGTGCCGACGTCGACATAGGCCGTGCCGGCCTTGATGCCATGCGCTTCGCCCCCGGCGGCGAGATAGGCGTTGACCAGCGTGCCGATATATTCGTCGCACCGGTCCCGTTCCCGCCACAGCGCGGCGAGCCGGTGAAGGGTGCGGCCGGGCATCTTGAACGCACCCCAGATCCAGTTCGATTGGGCATTCTGCTGCTTGACCTGGATTTGCTTCACCCGGCCGTCCTCATCGACAACGACGGCATCGAAGAACTCCGGCTGGTCCACCGGAAACAGCAGGAAGGACAGGCTGTCGCCCGGAAGGGCCAGGAAGCCGTCTTCGGGAAACCAGATTGTATCGGGCAAACCGACCAGAACGGTCTCGTCGGCTGCGACGAGTGGTGCGGCGCGGAAGATGGCGTCGCAAAGGCCGACCGGAGAGGGCTGCACCACAAACAGAGCGGCCGCGTCGGCATAGCCGGCAGAATAATATTCGAGGATATCCGACTTACCCGAGCCGATGACGAAGCAGATCTTGTCGGCCCCCGCGCGCACCATGCGGCGCACCAGGTATTCGCTGACTGCGCAAGGCCGCTCGGTGTTGCCGTCGATGCGGCTGCCGACCGGCAGAAGCTCCTTAGAAAAGCCGAGCGGCTGGATGCGGCTTCCGCGTCCGGCGGCGGGCACGATGCCCAACATCAAACTGCCTCCTTCAACGGCTCGCCATGCGTGGAGCCGTGCGGTGCATCGGACAGGATGCGGTCGAATTCCTTCGCGCGCCGCGCCGAGGTGTGTTCGTCCAGCACCCGCTCGCGCGCTCGGCGGCGGATCGCGTCAAGCTCGGCGTCGGACAGGTCGAGCGCGGCGACCACGTCGTCGGTGCTGTTGGCCACGACGATCTCTTCACCGGGCCGGAAAAAGGCCTCCAGTCCGGGCCATGTGTCGCTCACCATCGCGGCACCGCAAGCGGCGGCTTCGAACAGCCGGCCGGAAGGACACCAGCCCCGTTCGGCCATCGCCTCGCGGGTCACGTTCAGGGTCAGCCGTGACGATGAAAAGAAAGCAGGGTGGTCGGCCGGCGGCAGATGCCGGACGAAGAAGATATTGTCGCTCCACGGGAATTCTTGCGGATATTGTGCGCCGCCAATGATGAAACGGCGATCCGGCAGGCGCGCAGCCGGGCTGACCAGCAGCCTCTCGACCCCGGCCTGGCGGTCCGCCGCATAGGTCCCGAGATAGGAAAGGTCGCCGGCAAACTCCGGCCTGGGCGGGGCCGGCCGGTGTCGCTCTGGATCGACATGGCCGTAGAGCGGCATAACGCGGCGTGCACCCAGCATCGACTGCAATGCGTCGATGGCGGTTCCTCCCGTATAGCTCAGCACGAGATCGAAATCGCGAAGCCCTTCCGGCCCGAAATAGGCCGGAGGATCACCTTGTTCGATCCGCGCCAGCGTCACCGGCGTGTCCAGATCGTAGAAGACCTTCAGCCCGCGACAGGCCTGGTGGGCAAGGCGCGACGCGCTCACGGCATCGGGGCAATAGGAGGTGACGATGACGACATCGGCCTCGTTCATTGCCTGCTCGGCAACGCGCTGGATGTCCTCCCAATCGGGGTAAAGGACAAGGTTGCCGCCATCCAACTGGTCGAGGTCGCGCGTCCCGGCATAATAGGGGGTGTTGCGTTCGAAGAAGGTGATGGACCAGCCCAGCCCGGCCATCGCCCGGATCAATCCGCGCCACAGCGTGGCGTGGCCGTTGCCCCACGACGATGTCACGGTAAGACCGAAAATGACCATGCGCATCCGGCAAATTCCTCGTCAGGCAGCTTCGTTGAGTCTGATCAGCTTCGACCCCCAGTCTCCCCAAACAACCGTGGTGATCGACGCCGGGTCGATATCGAAGCGAAAGCAGTTTCCCAGCGACACGCCGAGCACCTTGCACACGGCGGCCTTGATGACGTCGGCATGGCTGACCAGTGCAACGCACTGGTTCTGGTATGTTCCGCGGACCTGCTCGATCAGCGAGACGACGCGTTGCTGCACGTCAAGCATGGTCTCGCCGCTCGGTGTTCTCGCCTGCTGACGTTGATCGTTCCAGACCCGCCAGTCGGCATCCTGGTTCAGCTCTTCGAAGGTCTTTCCCGACCAGGTGCCGAAGTCGATCTCATCGAGTTCCTCGCGGATCACGATTTCGCCGGCATTGCAGGCGAGCGCGATCGGATTGGCAGTCTCCTGCGTGCGTTCGCGCGGGCTGCAGAGGATTGCCGCTATCGCCTCGCGTGCCATGCGGTCAGCCAGATGCGAGGCCTGTGCCTTGCCGGCCTCGCCAAGGCACACGCCAGCTAGCCGTCCGGCAAGATAACAGCCGACATTGTCGTGCGCGGCGTGACGCACCAGTAAGAACGTCGTCGTCATTCCGCGGCATCGAGCATCGGCTCGTCCTTACCGGCGATGAAAGAGAGCGTGCGCTGGCGGGCCTCCGCGTCGGTGAACTGCTCTGGCGGCGATTTCATGAAATAACTGCAGGGACCGGTCAGCGCGCCCGCGATGCCGCGATCGAGCGCCAGCTTGGCGCAACGCACCGCATCGATGACGACGCCGGCCGAGTTGGGCGAATCCCACACTTCCAGCTTGAGCTCGGCGTTCAGCGGCACGCCGCCGAAGGTCGTGCCTTCGACCCGGATATAGGCCCACTTGCGGTCGGTCAGCCATGGAACGTGGTCGCTCGGCCCGACATGAATATTGCCGGGCTCCAGGGGAACGTCGAGCTGGCTGGTGACGGATTGCGTCTTGGAGATCTTCTTCGATTCAAGCCGCTCGCGCTCCAGCATGTTGAGGAAGTCGGTGTTGCCGCCGAAATTGAGCTGGTACGTGCGATCGATGCGCACGCCGCGCTCGCGAAACAGGTTGGCGAGCAGCCGATGGACGATGGTCGCACCGACCTGGCTCTTGATGTCGTCGCCGATCAGCGGCAGGCCGTGCTGCTCGAAGCGTTGGCGCCACTCCGGCCGCGAAGCGATGAAGACTGGTATGCAGTTGACGAAGGCGCAGCCCGCCTCGAGCGCGCACTCGGCATAGAAGCGCGTTGCCTCTTCCGAACCGACTGGCAGATAGGACACCAGGATTTCGGCGCCGCTTTCGGCGAGGATCTTGCCGACGTTGGCGACCGGCTCCTCGGCCTCCTCGATCTCGTCGCGCAGATATTTGCCGATGCCGTCCAGCGTCGGTCCGCGTTCGACGCGAGCGCCGGTAGGCGCGACATCGGCAAAGCGGAAAGTATTATTCGGCGCGCTGTAGATCGCGTCAGCCACATCGCGTCCGACCTTGCCTTTGGCGACATCGAAAGCGCAGACCACTTCAATGTCCTTGACATGATAGCCGCCAAGATCGGCATGCATCAGCCCGGGTATGGGTTCATTGCTCCTTGCGTCGCGGTAATAGGTGATGCCCTGAACAAGGGAGGAGGCGCAGTTGCCGACGCCCACTATTCCGATTCGAACTTTCTTCGATCCCACGAAACCGCTGCCTATGCTGTTGAAGGTAAGTTCTTCGTGCCAAACCGCCTGCCTCCCGGATTGTTCCTTGCCGGCTGCAAAAATCGTGCAACCGATAGTGGATCAAAGTAGCGCCCGCCGAGTTGTGCAGCTGGGGGCGAGACCAACCGGGACGGGACAATGATCGTCTATGGCGACCACAAGCAAATTCGGAGCGCGCGATATGTTCGCGCCTCGGCCTGCGACGCGGCCGGGCACATTGCGGACATGCCAAGCGGGATCGGACGGCACGCAGCCCTGGTCGGCCTGTTCGTCAGGGTCTCGGAATTGGTCCAGGGCCTTGCCGATGCTGAATTCGAGGCCAACGGCATGGACAGGAATTCCTCACAGCGGATCGCGGGCACAAATCTCCTGGTCGGCTTGGCCCGGGACGTGGGCAGATCGTGGAACGCCGGATTCGCCATTGATGGCCCGATCGATGCTGAAGCGCTGCGAATGCTGGCCGAACTCGATTGCGATGGCGAAATCCTGACCGGCACGGCTGAAGGATTTGCCCATTATGCGCTCTATCCGGAGAGCTATTTCGTCGCCGCGCGGCAGTCGGGTCTCGATGCGAAGACATGCGTGATCGGCATCCGCAGCATCGGCCTGGGGTTGGCAGCGATGGTGGCGGCAGCCATCGGCGCACCGGCACCCGTCAGTGTCCGGCCGATCGGCCACCCGTTTCGCAGGCGGCTTGCCGCCGATCCGGAGCTGATCGGCGGCTGGAGGTGGAGGCCGTCGGCCCGCTTTGCCGTCGTCGACGAAGGCCCGGGCCTGTCAGGCAGTTCGTTCCACGCCGTCGTCGCATGGCTCCAAGCGCGGGGCATCGATGCCGTGCGCATCCATCTGTTCCCCAGCCATGTGGGTGGCCCAGGCCCCGAAGCGTCGGCGGACAGTCGCGAGGCATGGACGGTTTGCCAAAAACACACCGCGGACTTCGAACGGACTTTCCCCGCCGGATCCGTTGTCCCGACGTTACGGGCGTGGGTGGCCAGGACGATCGGCCGCACGGCGGTCAGCCTGATCGAAACATCCGGCGGAGAGTGGCGTCGCTTCCATTATGGTTCGCAGGATCATTGGCCCCCCGTCCACCGCGGCTTCGAGCGGCGAAAGTCTCTTGCTTCTGCGGGTCGGGAAAAATGGTCGGTCAAATTCGTCGGCCTCGGTGAAATCGGAATGCACAAGGCCGAGGTCGCCGTGAGGCTGCACGATGCAGGCTTTGGCCCGGGAATCGCCGGGCTCTGCCATGGCTTTCTCGTCGAACGCTGGATCGACGGTACAACGCTGGACCGGGCAAGACTTTCGAAAGAAAAAGTGGTCGCTCATCTCGCGCGCTATCTGGCCTGGCGCGCAGCCAATCTGCCCGCCTCCGAGCCGGGTGCCTCGCTAGAAGCGCTTGCCGACATGGCCGTGCAGAATACACGTGAGGCGCTGGGCGAAAGCCGCGCGGCGGAGCTGCAGACCTGGTTCTCGAAACAGGCTCCACGCAAGAGCATGCAGCGGGTCGAGATCGACGGGCGACTTCATCCGTGGGAGTTCATTCTTCCAAGCAATGGCATGCTCGTGAAGACGGACGCCCTCGATCATTGCCGATCGCACGATCTGATCGGCTGCCAGGACATCGCCTGGGACATTGCCGGCGCCCGTGTCGAGTACAGCCTCTCCAGCGCGGCGACTGCGGCACTTTGCAAAGCTGTCGAGGCGAGTACGTCCCGTCCCGTCGATGCCAGTCTGGTCCACTACTACGAGCCCTGCTATCTCGCCTTCCAGCTTGGCTTGTGGAGCTTGGCTGAGCGATCGGGCGACGGTCGGGAACGGGACCGGCTGGCGGCCGCGGCAAGACGTTACGCTGCAGCGCTGCTTCGTTTCCTGGAAAGCCAAGGCGACCTGCGGCCGCTCGAGCGGGATCAGTCCAGCCGGCGCAGCATATCCGCTTCCTTTTCGAGGATGGCCGCTACTTCCTCCCTCTGAAGATGCGTCAGCATCAGGCTCACGCAACATTCCAGATAGGTGATGGAGGCGCGCCGCAGGAAGGCAGCCGTCTCTCTTGCGGCCATTTGCTCGATGTCTTTGGCGGATCGCTTCGGATGCACAATCGTCTCCATGCCGGTATCCTGGCCGAACCAGAAGCTGGACGGGTTGTTCCCGCGACGAGAAAAAGTGACCAAATCCGAAACGGCGGCGCTTTCCGTCATGACCAAGCGGCCTAGACGCTCCCCGCCTTCAGGCCGGCAGATTTTGCAGCCGGCCTGAAGCCGGACGCACGGTGGCGGCAATTCGACGTCTTCTGTCGATCATCTGCGCCGTCTCAAGCTCGGCAAAATAGCTGACTGTGTGCATCAGGCCCTGCCTAAGGTGCACCTTTGGCGACCAGCCGAGAAGCTTTTTGGCGCGGGAGATGTCGGGTTGCCGCCGGCGAGGGTCGTCTTGCGGCAGCGGCAGGAATTTCAAGGCGGATTCTGTACTGGTCATGCGCCTCACCAGGCCCGCCAATTGCAGGATGGTGAACTCCCCCGGATTGCCCAGATTGACGGGCTGGCGCGGATTGGGATCGACCTCCATCAACCGGATCAAGCCGTCGACCAGATCGGAAACGTAGCAGAACGACCTGGTCTGCAGCCCGTCGCCGAATATCGTCAGCGGCCGTCTCTCGAGCGCCTGCATGATCAGGTTGGAAACGATCCGTCCGTCGGCAGGGTCCATCCTGGGACCATAGGTATTGAAGATGCGCGCGACACGGATATCGGCTTTTCCCATTCTCAAATAATCGAAGCACAAGGTTTCGGCGGTGCGCTTGCCTTCGTCATAGCAGGCGCGTGGGCCGATGCAGTTCACGTGCCCGACATAGTCTTCCTTCTGCGGATGCTGTTCGGGATCGCCATAAATTTCGCTGGTGGACGCCTGCAGGAAGCGGGCGCCGTTGCGGGCGGCGAGCTCCAGCAGATTGAGCGTCCCGATGACGCAAGTCCGCGTCGTGTGGACCGGGTCGGCCTGGTAACGCGGCGGCGAGGCCGCGCATGCCATGTTGAAGATGCGGTCCACCGGTTCGCCAAGCTCCAACGGCCGGCAAATGTCTTGCTTGATCAGCCGAAAATCCGGACGATCGGCGATCGATGCTATGTTCTCCATGCGGCCGGTAAGGAAATTGTCGACGCAGATCACGCGCCAGCCGGCCTGGAGCATTGTCTCGCAAAGATGCGAACCGAGGAAGCCTGCGCCGCCGGCGACAAGCACGGTCCTGGTCCGTTGCGCCTTTTTTGATAGCTGCATCTCTATCTTCTCCCGTCTGCGGGTCATGCTGCGCTCTCGACGTCCAGATCGAGAACAGAACGTGGCGATTTCGCCTGCGCCAGCAGCGAAACGAATTCGCGGGCTCTTGCGATGCTTGTGTGAGCTGCCAGGATGAGCACGCGCGCCTGCTTGGCCATGGCAAGCCGGGCGCCGTCGGATTCCCCGGACAGGATACCGATTACGTCCTCGGTCCTGCGCGCCGTGTGGATCGTCCGCTCTGGAAACAGGCTGTCCAGTCCGGCCCAGCTATCGCTGATGATCGCCGTGCCGCAGGCGGCTGCCTCGAAGAGTCGCACGCTGGGCGACCATCCGGCCGCGATCATGGAACTGCGCGTGACGTTCAACGTGTAGCGTTGGCGGCTGTAAAAGGCGGCGTGATCTGCCGGCGGCAGGTGTTCGATACGATCGACATTGCCCGGCCAGACGATTTCGCGCGGATATTGCGAACCTGCCACGACGAAGCGGCGCTCCGGCATGCGACGCGCCGGTTCGAACAGCAGGGCCTCCAGCGTCGCCTGGCGGTCGGGGCTGTAGGTGCCGAGATAGCCGAGATCCCAGCGGATTGGATCACCGGTTCCGTGATGCCGTTCCGGGTCGACGGAGCAGTAGAGCGGCTCGGCCCGCCTCGCGCCGAATTCCGCCGTCAGACGGGCGAGCGTCGGTCCGCCGGTGAAAGAGAAATAGACGTCGAAATACGGGACCTGCCGCCTGGCAATATACTCGCAATCATCGGTTGAAAGCTTTGCCAGCGTGACCGGCGTGTCGATGTCGTAGAAGCAAAACTGACCCGTGCGCAGCGATGCCACGACGTCGATGATTTCAGGGCCGTCCGGGACGAAGGAGCCGACGACCACGATATCGGCATCGCGCAGGCAGCGCGCAAAGTTGCGGCGAAGATCGTCGGTCGTTTCATAGTAGCGCAACGCGCAGAAATCGGGATCGCGCAGATCCCGGTGACTTGCGTACCACGACACATCGCGCTCGAGAAAGGTGACGCGATGGCCGAGTTCGTGGAGACCTTTAAGCAGCCCCCGAAAGGTGGTGGCGTGGCCGTTTCCCCAGGATGAGGAGAGCGACAGGCCAAGAAAGACGATGTCGAGCGGCTTTGTCATTCGGCCGCCTCCACGGTCGGACGCTCGAAATGACGTCTGAAAATGGCGTCGGCCAAAACGGCACGTGTCGTATAGGTATGTTCGCCAAGCACCCGCCGAAGCGCAGATGCCCCGATCGCCTTGGCTCGTTCGGCGCTAAGGCTTTGCATGATCTCGGCGACATCGTCGCCATCGCGCGCGACCAGGATTTCCTCGCCGGGTTTCAGGAACAGGTCTACACCGAGCCAGTCGTCGGTGATGAGGCAGGCGCCGGCGCCCGCCGCCTCGAAAACCCGCGTCGCAGGCGAAAAACCGTTGGCCGCCATGCTGTCGCGGCTGATGTTCAGCACCGCCTTGGCCGTGACGTTCAATGCATTGTGGTCACGCGTGCCGACATGGCCGAGCCATCGGACATTGGCGGGCATCTGCTTGTCGCCCCAGCCCGAGCCGCCGAGCAGGAAGCGCTGATCGGCCGAGCGGCCGGCCGGATCGAGGAAGAAGGCTTCGACGCGCGCCTCGCGGTCCGGCAGCCGGTTGCCGAGAAAGGCGAGATCGCAGGCAAAGCGCATATCCTTGTCGACCGGATGATGCGTCTCCGGATCGAGCGCATTGTAGATCGGCACGCATTCGGCGGCCCCCATTGCCCGATAGGCCCAGACCACCGGGTCGCCGCCGCCATAAGTCAGCACGACGTCGATTTCCTGCAGCGCGCGATGCAGCGGATGGTCGGGCTCGTCGCGCAACTGGCCAAGCGTCGCCGGCGCGTCGACATCCCAGAACACGGTGAGCGCATCGGCACGGGCGTGATCGAGCACCGCCCGCAACAGCGCGTCGTCGGCGAAACCGACGCCGCTTGCCTTGACGACGATATCTGCTTCGGCGGCCCGCGCCGCCACCTGCATCATGGCGTGCGGGGTGGCCTCATAGACGACGACGGCACACCAGTCCGGCGCCTCGATATCGCGGTTCTTCTGGCGATCGTAGACGTCCGGCTCGTAGAAGGTGATGTCATAGCCGAGCATTGCCAGGGCCTTGAGCAGGCCGCGGTAATAGGTGGCCGCACCGTTCCAATAGGACGACAGCAGGCTCGACCCGTAGAATGCGATCTTCATTCGGCTGCCTCCTTTGCAAGGATCGTGTCGGCGGCTTGGCGGTGCCCGCATTCGGCGAGCACGCCGAACAGCTCATCCGCCCGGTGCCGGCATGTGTGCCGTGAGCGAATAGTCTCGAGGCCCGATGTCGCCAGGGAAGCGGCGAGATCCGCGTCACGCAGCACGGCGCGAAGATGATGCCGCATCTCGAAGCCGGTGTTTGCAAACAGGAAATCGGTGCCCGGCCTGAATAAGCGTTCGACATCGGACCAGGGCGCCGAAATGAGCGGAATACCGCAGGCGAGCGCCTCGAACATGCGGATGGTCGGGATGCCGGGCAGGCTTTCGCGGTACGGACGCCGCGGGATGTGGACCGTGATACGGTTCGCCGCGAATGCCTTCGGCACGTCGGCATTGGCGATCCAGCCTTCGTAGCGCAGGCCGGCGGCCGCAAGGTCGGCGAGCGCCTCCCGCGGATAGCGAACGCCGTGGACGGTTCCGCTCAGGCCGAGTTCGCGCACCGGGTCGACCAGGAACTCCCTGATTTCGGCGCCGCGCTCGTCGTCGCCCCAATTGCCGATCCAGATAAGGTCGGAACTACGCTCGATTTCAGGATGTGGCTGGAACAGGTGGTCATCGGCTGCCTCGTGCCAGGTGAAGACCCGCTTGCCCCACCCAGCGCGGAGATAGCTTTCCCGCAGCGCCTCGCCGAAGGCGAGCACGCCGTCATAATGCTCAAGCCGCAAGGCGGAAATCGCTTGCGTGGCCGAGATGGCGCGATGGTGCGTGTCGTGGAACAGCAGCGTGAAACGCCCGCCATTCGCTTTCGCCCTGCCCAGCCGCGCGACAAGGTCCGGCTCGGTCCACTCATGCACGATCACCACATCGGCGTCGGAGATCCAGGCTTCGTGGTCGAAGGCGGCATCATAGGTGACCGGCATCAACTCGGGAAAGTCTTTCCGGAATCGCTCGATCGCGAAGGATCCTTTCTCGGCCAGCAGGTTCGACCGGCTCCAGCCGTCGGCAGGCTCCAGCGCGATGGCCTGGTGCCCGCGTGCGACCAGCTCACGCATGATGCCGCGCAGGAAATGTGCGTTGCCGTGGTTCCAGTCGGAAACGATCGAATGGGTGTAGAACAAAAACCGCATAATCAACTATCCGCCATGGTGGCCAGGGCCGCCTTGTCGTAGATGCCGCGCATGGCGGTCGCCTGTCTTGCTAATGAAAATCTGCGGCTTCGGCGGGCGGCTGCCTCACCGAGCTCTCGCCGGCGCTGCGCGTCGCTGCAAAGGCTGTTGATGCATCTGGCGAGATCGCCCGGATCGCGCGCGTCGTAGAACATGGCCGCCCCGTCCCACAATTCGCGATAAGTCGAAATATCGGCGAGCACCAAAGGCGTCTTCGACATTGCGGCTTCCAGCGTGGCCAGGCCGAACGGTTCGTACAGCGACGGCGATACGAAAATGCCGGCCCGCGCCATCAGCAAGCGCACGTCCTCATGCGGTACCGGCCCGACCGGAACGGCGTGGCTGAAGCCAACATGCTGGCCGTCCGGGCCTTGCAAGGAGCCGGCGACGAAGACCGGCCATTGCGTCAGGGAGGCGGCATGGTCCAGCACCGCCGCGTTCTTGCCTTCGTCCCACCAGCGCGCGGCGGCGAACACGACCGATTCCCGCCTTTCGCTCTTCTGGCCGGGCCGTGCGCCGTTGCCGACGACGCTCAGGCGCGCAATCGGCCCGTAGCAGGTTTCCAGCATGTCGGCATGGCTGCGGCTCGGTGCAACGACCATGCCTGCGTTGTCGAAACCGCGCCGGTTGCGCTCCTTCTGCCAGGCCCATTCGCCGTCCGCCGTCTGTCCTTTGACGGCGTGGAACCATGTCACCACGCAGGAATGCGACACCGCCACGACCGGGCAGGGCACGTCGAGCCCCGCGGCCTGGGTCGGCGCGTTGAGATGGACGACCTCGATGGCGTAGTCACGTATGAGCGGGTGCAGCTCCTGCTGCAATGCGTCGAGATCGTGCTCGTTGCGGGTGATCCAGTCGGGCGGCGTGTTAAGCCATGTCAGCGACGCAAATGACTGGGCCTCCTCGGCCTGCTGGCTGGACGGTTCCGGACCAAGCCCGGCGAGCACGACGCTGTCGCCGCCGGCGACCAGTTGCCTGGCCAGATCGAGCGCATAGCGCCAGACGCCGCCAACGGCATCGACAGTCATCAGGATACGCCGCGGCCGCGAGCTCAGTGTCCGCAACATGTGGCCTCCAATTCGGCCAGCGGACGCGGCCGCTTCTCCTGGATGTCGCTGAACCTTTGGAAGGATGCGAGATAATGTTCGTGCGCGCGCTCCCAGGCGAGATCGTCCGGCTCGCCCCAAAGTTCGCGGTAGCTCGGCGAACTCGGATAAGGATAAAGCGGCACCGGTTCGTTGGCCCAAACGCCGTTGTCGATCAGGTGCTTCCGCCAATAATCGACCAGCGCGGGATCGTCCTCGACCACGCCGATCAGATTGGCCTGGACGAACGGCACGTGGCGCCTTGCATCGACCAGCAACGCGGCCAGTTCCTCGGTGCCCAGCCGGCAGCGTTTGGCCAGCATGGCGCGGCCTTCCACCGTCAGGCTTTCGAGCCCCGCTTCGATCGAGACGCAACCGGCGGCACCGAGCAGCTTCAGCAGTTCCGGCTTCCAGAGGTCGATCCGGGTCTGCACGCCGAACTTCACATCGCGATCGACCAGCGCTTCCAGCAATGCCTTTTGCGGCAGGAAGATCTCGTCGATGAAGTAGATGTAGCCGACGCCCTGTGCGATCAGCCGGTCGATCTCGGCGATCACCGCCTCGTGGTTCCGGCGGCGATAGGCATCGCGGAAATCGATCTTGGCGCAGAAGCTGCAATTATAGGGGCAACCGCGCGACGCCTCGACTTCCGCACCGAAACCGATTTGGTCGTCGTCGAAGCGGTGATGATGATGCTGATGCGCGGCAATCCAGTCCGACGGCCATTCGAGCGCTGGATGGTCGATGAACGAGCTGGCATGCACGCCGCCGTTCGAAACCAGTTCTCCATTCTCGAAATGGGCGGTGGACGGCACTGCGCTCCAGTTGTCGCGTCGGGCAAGTTGTGCGACCACTTCCTCGCATTCGCCGCGCACGACGATATCGACGCCAAGCTTGCGCAAAGTCGGCGTCGGCGTCGCCGAACCATGCGGCCCGACGGCGACAGTGCGGCCGCCGCGCCCGGCAAGATGGTTGAGGAAATCGGCCGGTACGCGCAACTCGGGCGGTGCGCAGCGCCAGAACAGGTAGGTCGGCGCGGTGGTGACGACGGTCATATCAGGCTCGAAGGCGGCGACGCGATCGGCAAGCGCGGCGTTGTCGAGCTTCTGGATCTGCCCGTCCAGCATCAGCGCCTCGTGGCCGGCGGCTTCGAGCAAGGCTTTCGAATAGCCGAGTTCGAGCGGCAGATGCGGCTGGCGGCAACCGAAATAGATGCTGTCCTGGTAGGTCCAGGACGGATTGACTAGGGCGACCTTCATGCCACGTACCTCGCCGGTTCGGGATGCGGGTCGAGGCGATGACGCTGCAGCCAGTCGGCGAGGTCGCGAATGCCGTTTCGCCACGAGACCTGCGCTTTCCATCCCAGCGCCGCCTCGATCGCGCGTGTGTCGGCGACGAAGAACGGTTGGTCGCCGGTGCGTTCGCGATCGTAACGGATCGGAACGTCCCGTTTCGTTATGTCGCGAATCTCGTTCAGCAGCATGCGCAGGCTGACGGCGTTTTCCGGTCCGCCGCCGAGATTGAATGCCTCGCCCTTGACCGCCTCGATGCGGTCGAGCACGGCGCGGTAAGCCGCGACCGCGTCGGCAACATGCAGGATGTCGCGCACCTGCTTGCCATCGCCATAGATGGTGATCGGCCGGTCGGAGAAGGCGCTGAGCAGGAAATGGGCGACCCAGCCCTGATCCTCCGTCCCGAACTGGCGCGGGCCATAGATGCAGCTCATGCGCAGCACCGCCGTCGGCAGATCGTATGACTTGGCGTAGTCGAGGACATACTGGTCCGCCGCGCCCTTGGAGCAGCCATAGGGGGTGCAGAAATCGAGGCCGCGCGTTTCGTCGACGCCGTGCGCATGGATGGCCGCGTCGCAAGGCGCGTATTTGTCGTCCTCTTCGCGCATGGCGAGGTCGGCGAGGCGGCCATAGACCTTGTTGGTGCTGGCGAAAACGATGGGGATGCGCTTGCCGCTGCGGCGAGCGGCTTCCAGGACGTTGAACGTTCCGCGCAGGTTGATGTCGAAATCCTCGTCCGGCCGAACCAGGCTCGTGGTGACGGCGGTCTGCGCGGCAAAGTGGAAAACCGCCTTCGAACCAGCCACCAGCGGCATCAGCGCCTCGGCGCCGCGGATGTCGGCTATTTCGATGGTGAGGCGGCTGCCGTGCTTTTGCCTCAGCCATTCCAAGTTCTGCTCGACGTCGGGACGGCTCAGATTGTCGATGACCAGCACCGGTTCGCCATCCGACAACAGGCTGTCGGCGAGGTTTGAGCCGATAAAGCCGCTGCCGCCGATAATGGCGACGGGCGCATCGCGAAAATTGGGTGAATCCGGTCTCATGATACCAGTCCTCGCGCTTCGAGTTCCCGCTTCATCTCGGCGCTGCGATCGATGGCGACCGTGTTGCGCACCCATGCCACGAAATCGCCGAGCGAATGCTCCAGCCGGTGCTGCGGCTGGAAGCCGAGCAGTTCGCGCGCCTTCGAGATATCGGCAAAGCAGTTACGGATATCGCCGGAGCGCGCCTTGCCGAGGATTTCCGGCTGGCGGCCAGGCACGCCCATTGCTTCGGCGAGCAGCCGGGCGACCTCGCTGACGGCGTAGGCTCGCCCGCTGCCGATGTTGATGACGTGGCTTCGCGCCTGGGGCTGTTCCAGCGCCAGCCGGAAGGCGCGGGCAACGTCGCGCACATGCACGAAATCGCGCTGCTGTTCGCCATCCTCGAAAATCAGCGGCCGCTGGCCATTGGCGATGCGCGAGGCGAAGTTCGCCAACACGCCGGTATACGGATTCGAGAGCGCCTGTCCGGCGCCGAAGACATTGAACAGGCGCAGCGCCACCGCGTCGACGCCATAGGCTTCGCCGAAGATCAGTACGGCGCGTTCCTGGGCGTACTTTGTCAGCGCGTAGATCGAGGCGAGGTCGACTGGTTTCTGCTCGTCGGTGGGCAGCGGCGACAGGACTTCACCTTCCGGCGACAGGGGATTCCATTGGCCGCTGCGGATGTCGTCCGGCTGCCGTCTTGCATTGTCGATGCGCCGGCCGTCTGGCGTGGCATAGAGACCCTCGCCATAGACGCTCATCGAAGAAGCGGCGACGATCCGCTCGATCGGGCGTTTGATCAGCGCTTCCAGCAACGTGGCGGTGCCGAGGTCGTTGGTGCCGACATAGCGGACGATCTCGTACATGGATTGGCCGACGCCCACCTCAGCCGCCAGGTGAATGATCGCGTCGACATCGTCGACCGCCTCTGTGATGGCGTCGCGATCGCGAACGTCGCCTTTGATCAGCTTGGCGCCTGCCGGCAGGCTGATTGCCTCGCCGCCATGCACCTGGTCCAGCAGCGCATCTAGAATTGAAACCCCATAACCATGTTCAACGAGTTCCTGGGCGACGTGGCGGCCGATAAAACCGCAGCCTCCCGTGACCAGTATACGTTTCACGACAACTCCTCATATGAATGGCTTTGCCGCCCCAAACTTCCGGGCGAAAGGTTTGTTCCCTTGCTTCAACAAAGTTCCCGGAGCGCCGCGTTCGCGAAAAGCATCCTTGCCTTGGGCACGGGAACATCGAAGCGCGCTTGGTGTTAGGAGCCATAATCGACCAACCGCGCGCACATGCCGGCCGGCGATGCATCTGCTGGTTGTACGAAGGCAGACCGGGATCTCGCGGTGTGCGGTGGAATCGAAGGGAGATTGCGATGTCTGAATCGAAGACGACCACCGATCATGATGAAATCCGCCGTTGGGCCGAGGATCGCGACGGTCGGCCGGCCGTGGTGCGCACCAAGGGCGAGGGCGGCATACTGCGCATCGACTTCGGCGAGCCTGAAGAGACGTTCGAGCCCGTCGAGTGGGACGAGTTCTTCAGGATATTCGATGAGAACGAACTGGCCTTCCTCTACCAGGACGAGACCAGCGGCGGAAAAACCAGCCGCTTCAACAAATTCGTCGAGCGCAGCCGGAAATAGGGTCGCGGCAAACAGCGGCCATGGTCAATGCAGCAGATTTGCTCCACGTGCTTTGACGATATTTCGCATGATGCCGTTGAGCCAATCCTCGGTGGAGGAGCCGGATCGTCTCTTGTCGATCTCGCCGATGGCCTGCTCGAGCGTCCGCTCGACCAGCCGGTCGGAGGCCTCCACATCTCCCAGCAGCAGACGCGCCGCGAGCCTGAGCTTAGGCAGCAGCGAAAATACGTCGTCCGAGGGCTCGGACGCTCCGCCTGCTTTCGATGCCGACGTCTCGGCTGGGAAGAGAGCATCGAAAACAGCCTGGGCGTCGGAGGATTTTCGGAGGCTGCTGGCATACCGAAGCCGCTCAGGAATAACGATGTCTTCATCGCCGCTGAAAAACACGAACGGCACGCCGCGGCGCACCAACTCGTCGGCGATCGGAAATACACGTCGTCCGTTGAGATTGATGTCCAGGATCGCGGCTTCCGCCTCATCCGTATGTTTCGATGCCTGTTCGACCGTCGCTACTGGGCCAAGCACCACGGCGCCCATCTTGCTGAAGTAACGTGCAAGATCTCCCGCCAGCATCCATTCGTCCTCGACGATCAGGATATGCAAGCCTTGCAGGTCGCGCACCTCATTGTTCCTTCTTTCTGCGGGATCTACGCTTGTCGGCGCGGGCTTCTGCAAAGTGGCGCGCCAGCACCTCTTGCAACCGTTCCGCGAGCGCCAGCAGGCGAGGCGGAATGTTTTCAGATATCGGGAACTTGGTCAGATCCGGCGACGGCAACAGGATTCGCTTGGCCGGCTTTAGTTCAGGGGATCGTTTTGCCATTGGAACCGCCTCCAAAGTAAAATGTTAATGCCCACCGGCGGTACTTTGTTCCGTTGATGGACTATTCGCTGGCCTGAGGCTCAGCCCGGTCTTAATCTGAGGCGCGATTTGGGTCTAAGGCCCGACTTGACGGCTTCGTGTTCGCGGCGGTTACCAGGGGCTTGGCGTGGCATCCCAGAATGGAACATTTCCCATTGTCGGCGTCGGCGCATCGGCCGGCGGCATTCCCGCGATGGAGGGCCTGTTCAAAGGACTGACCGGTGACACCGGCATGGCGTTCGTCGTCGTCACGCATCTCAGCCCAGAGCGGGAAAGCCTGCTGCATGAGGTCATCCGACGTTACACCGAAATGCCGGTGGTCGTGGCCGAGGAGGGCGTGGCGGTCCAACCCAACCAAGTCTATGTGATGCCGCAAAACGTCGTCCTCACCATCCGTAAGGGCGCGCTTTCGCTGCGCCGGCCCAACACGCTCAACCGCGAGCGTAAGCCAATCGACATTTTCTTCAGCGCATTGGCCGAGGACCAGGGCGAGTATGCCGTCGGCATTATCCTGTCGGGTGGCGACTCGGACGGCACGCTCGGCGCCAGGGCAATCAAGGAGCATGGCGGGCTGACCATTGCCCAGGCCTCCAACGGTTCCGGCCCGCGCAATCCGGACATGCCGCAGAGTGCGATTTCGAGCGGCTTGATCGACATAGCGGCGCCCGCCGAGCAGATCGGGGCAAAGCTTCAGGCGTTTGTGCGCGGCTTCGATGTGCTGAACGGACTGACCGAAGCGGACGACGATCAAAAGGCCGAGATGGATCGGGCCCGCGATGAAATCTACGCCATTTTGCGCAGCCAATCCGGTCACGACTTTTCCGGCTACAAGACCAAGACTTTTTTGCGTCGCGTAAAGCGGCGCATGCAGATCACGCAGTTGCAGTCGATCGCCACGTACATAGAACGGCTGAAAAGGGATCCGGACGAGGTGGCGAAGCTGTTTCGCGACCTGCTCATCAACGTCACCAGCTTTTTTCGCGACGCCGAAGCGTTCAAATTGCTGGAGGAAAAGGTCATACCGCAGATTTTCGAAGGCAGGAACGCGTCCGATGCGGTGCGTGTCTGGGTGCCCGGCTGCGCCACCGGCGAGGAGGTGTTCTCGATCGGCATGCTGATGCGCGAGCGCATCGAGAAACTTTCCGCTCCGCCGCGTGTCCAGTTGTTCGCGACCGACATCGATGAGCCGGCGCTCGCCGTTGCGCGTGCGGCGCGTTATCCCGAAGCGCTGCTGCACGGGCTTTCGCCACAGCGCAGGCAACGCTTTTTCCACAGCGACGGCGAGAGCTATGTGCTCGGCAAAGAGGTGCGCGAACTGTGTATCTTTTCGCCGCACAGCATTATCCGCGATCCGCCCTTCTCCCGCATGGATATGATTTCGTGCCGCAACCTGCTGATCTATTTCGGTCCGCAGATCCAGAACCGGGTGATTCCGATCTTCCATTACGCACTGAGGCCGGGCGGTTATCTGTTCCTCGGCACCTCGGAAAGCGTCGGTCAGCACGGCGACCTTTTCGCCACGGTCGACAAGAAGCAGCGGATATTCCAGGCGCGGGAACATGCCACGCCTCGGCCGCTGGTCCTGATCGGCAATGGCCGCACGGGTGCCCTTCCGGTCGGACGCGGCGGCTCGAAGAAGGATGCCGCCAGCCATTCACTGCGCCAGGCGATCGAGGCTCAGGTGCTGGAGCGGTTCGCCCCGCCTCACGTTCTGGTCAATGGCGATGGCGACATCGTCTACTATTCGGCGCGGACGGGCAAATATCTGGAAGCGCCGCAAGGCGCCCCGAGCCGGCAGTTGCTGACCCTGGCCCGCCGCGGGCTGAGACTTGAGCTGCGCGCCGCGTTGCGGGAAGCAGCCACGACGCGCCGCACGGTCGTGCGGGAGAACATAGCGGTCGAGGAAGATGACGGACAGCTTCAGTTCATTACACTGACGGTCGAGCCATACACGGAACGTGGCAATGGCGAGCCCCTCTACCTCGTCCTGTTCAATTCGGTGGCACAGCCCCGGATGCGCTCCGAGCCGGCACGCGAAAACCGCGGCACCGATGACGCGGCCGATCTCGAACGGGAGTTGCGGGACACGCGCGAGCGGCTGCAATCGACCATCGAGGAATACGAAACGGCGCTCGAGGAAGTAAAGTCTTCGAACGAGGAACTCGTCTCCGTCAATGAAGAGGCACAGTCGACCAATGAGGAGCTTGAGGCCTCGAAGGAGGAGATGCAGTCGCTCAATGAAGAGCTCAACACAATTAACGCGGAGCTGACCGGCAAGATAGAGGAGCTTGACCGCGCCAACAGCGACCTCAGAAACCTGTTCGAAAGCACGGAAATCGCCACCATCTTCCTCGACCGCAACCTTGTGGTGCGGACGTTCACTCCCGCGGCATCATCCTTCTTCAACTTGCGTCAATCCGATGTCGGCCGGCCGCTGACCGATCTTTCGAGCCAGCTCGACTACCCCGAGTTGAAGCGGCACATCGAGGCGGTGTTCGAGACCGGAGAAACCCTGAACCATCATCTTGCGCGCGACGACAAGGGCCGGTTCCACCTGGTTCGGATCAACCCTTATCGGGACAAGAGCGGCGGCATCCAGGGCGTCGTCGTGACGCTGATCGACGTGACGACACTGGCGCAGGCGGAAGAGCGTCAGCAGGTGCTCATCTCGGAGCTGAACCATCGCGTCAAGAACATGCTGGCGGTCGTCGCCAGCATCACCAACCGGACACGTGAAAACTCGGCGTCGAAAGACGAGTTCGCCGACGCCTTGATCGGCCGGCTGCAGGCGATGTCACGAGCCTACAGTCTGCTCTCGCGGGAAAGCTGGACCGAAGCTTCCGTGGAGGAACTGCTGCGCCAGGAACTCGATCCCTTCGGGGCCGAACGGTTCGAACTCCATGGCAAACGGGTGAGCCTCAAGCCGGTACAAGGGCTTTCCTTCGGCATGGCAATCCATGAACTGGCGACGAATGCCGCTAAATATGGCGCACTGTCGAAACCTGCCGGACGGATAGTCGTAAAATGGTCGGTCGCAGACGGAACCTTCAGGCTCACCTGGCGCGAGAAGGGTGGCCCCCGCATCAAGGAGCCAACCGACAGCGGTTTCGGCCTTACCCTCCTACGTGGCGAAATCGGCTACCGGCTTGGCGGAAAGGTTGAAACAAGTTTCCACTCAAATGGTTTGGAGGCGGAAATCGCATTCCCTCTGACCCGCGAGGGCTCGTCGTGACCGGACAGATGCGCGTGCTGATCGTGGAAGACGAATGGCTGATCGCCGACGACGCGGCGGCCTACCTGCACAAAGCCGGCCATCAGGTGGTCGGACCGGTTTCCTCAGTGATGGCCGCGCTTCGGCTCATCGACGAAGGCGGCATCGACGCGGCGCTGCTGGATATCCAGCTGAACGACGAAACCAGCTATCCGATTGCGGAAGCATTGCGGGGGCGAGGCGTGCCGTTCGCCTTCCTCTCCGGGTATGGCGAGCGCGAAATTCCGGCCGGGTTCCGCACCTGCAGGATCGTGCAGAAGCCGGCGAGCCAGAGTGCGATCCTGAATGCCGTGGATGAACTCGCGCGAGCCTGCTGAGATACTGTCAACCCGGCGCCCCGCGTTTTCAATCCGCGGCCCGTCTCTTAATCCAGCGGCTTGTCGGTCGGGCGCGGCGTGGTGCCGGCCTGCCGCCGCCGGCCGGCATTGCGGTTCGCCACCGGGTTGTCCAGCGGAGTATCTGAAGACTTCGAGGCGCCGGCGGTGTTCGGGGTCGCCGGCTTTGCCCCGGCATCCGTGTCGCTGGCATCTCGCCGCGGATGCGGCAATCCTTCCGCGTTTGGCTGCCGCGTCGCCGGCTTCGATGTGGATCGCTCGTCAGCCATGTTTTTCCCTTTCGGTGGTTTGCGACCGACCAACTCAGGCATTCGGCCGCATTACCACCTTGATGCAGCCATCTTCCTTGTCGCGGAAGGCCTTGTAGAGGTCCGGACCCTCTTCGAGACCGGCCCGGTGGGTGATGACGAAGGATGGATCGATTTCGCCGTTCTGGATCTTGGCCAGAAGCGGCTCGAGATACCGTTGCGTATGGGTCTGGCCCATCCGGAAGGTCAGCCCCTTGTTCATCGCCGCGCCGAACGGGATCTGATCGACCAGGCCAATATAGACGCCGGGCACCGAGATGGTGCCGCCCTTGCGGCAGCAATAAATGGCCTCGCGCAGCACGTGCGGCCTGTCCGTGCCGAGATAGACCGCGGCCTTGGCCTTGTCGAGCATAGCGTCGAAGCTGGCGCCAGGATCGGATTCGGTGCCGACGCAGTCGATGCAGCGGTCCGGGCCGCGCCCGCCGGTCATCTCCATCAATGCGTCGTAAATGTCGGAATTGCTGAAATCGAGGGTTTCAGCCTTGCCCTGATTGCGCGCCATAGCCAGGCGTTCGGGAACCTTGTCGATCGCGATCACCCGCTCTGCGCCAAGCATCCAGGCGCTCTGGATAGCGAACTGGCCGACCGGGCCGCAGCCCCAGATCGCGACCGTGTCGCCTTTCTCGATGCCGGCATTCTCCGCCGCCATGTAGCCGGTCGGGAAGATGTCGGACAAAAACAGCACCTGCTCGTCCTCCATCCCATCCGGCACCTTGACCGGCCCGACATCGGCGAAGGGGACACGCAGATATTGCGCCTGGCCGCCCCAATAGCCGCCGACCAGATGCGAATAGCCGAACAGGCCGGCCGGCGACTGGCCCATCACCTTGGCAGCCTGCTCGGCATTGGGGTTCGACCTGTCGCACAGCGAAAAAAGGCCGTTTTTGCAGAACCAGCATTCCCCGCACGAGATGTTGAACGGCACCACGACCCGGTCGCCCTTCCTAAATTTCGAATGGCCGCGGCCGGTTTCGACCACTTCGCCCATCGCCTCGTGCCCGAGCACGTCGCCAGCCTCCATGGTCGGCATGTAGCCGTTCATCAGATGCAGGTCGGAGCCGCATATGGCGCAGCAGGTAACCTTGATGATGATGTCGCGGTCATCCTCTATGGCAGGGTCGGCCACCTGCTCGCAGCGTATGTCACCTTTGCCGTGCCAAGTGAGGGCTTTCATGATTTGCTCCTGCCGACTGGGGCGCGTTTCGAGCGGCCTGCCGGTCGAACTGATGCCCCGCAGAAATGTTCCGCCGGTCAGATCGGGCTGCGCGTTCCTGCGGTCAGCTTCTGGAAGCCGAGCCTGGTTCAGCCACCTTGCGATGCTGCTCGGCCAACGAGCCCGCCGGTGTGACGTGGGCGGCGGCCACTTGCAGCTTGTTTTCCAGCCGGCGACGACCTGTTCCTCACCGGCCATCATGGCCTCGTACCCTACTCTGGCGACATCGGCAGGATTGTCCTTCTCGTCGGCCCCGATCTTGGTGTCCATCATCTCGGCGCGTTCGAAGAACCGCGTCTGCGTGGCGCCCGGCATCAGCACCGTCACCGTGACGCCGGTATCCTGCAATTCGTGCCGGAGGGCGATCGCGAAGGAATCGATAAATGCCTTGGTAGCGTTATAGACCGCCTGGAAGGTGCCGGGCATGAAGCCGGCAACGGAGCCGGTGAACAGAATGCGGCCGCTGCCCCGCCGCGCCATCCTGCCGGCCAGTCCATCCGCCAGATACACCGTCCCGGTAATGTTGGTGTCGATGACACGGCGCACCTTGCCCCAGTCCTGGTCGACGAAGCCGCCGCCAAGTCCGCGCCCGGCATTGAGGAGCAGAAGGTCGATGTCCCGGTCGCCGATCTTTGCCATCAGCCGGTCGGCGCCCTCGACGGTCGCAAGATCGGCCTCAATGGCTTCGACCGCCACATCGTGCGATCCAAGCGCTTCCGCGGCTTGCCGGACCGCGGGCTCGTCGGCGGCAATGACGAGCTCGTAGCCGTTCTTGGCGCACAGCCTGGCAAGTTCCTTGCCGATGCCGCTCGAGGCGCCAGTGACGACAGCGAGTTTTCCGTTTTGCATTGGTTTGCTCCACAGTTTTCGACGATGCTGCCGGCCATATCTGCGCGATGCCGAAGATTCCTCCTGCGAGCCACGCCTATGGCAAGATCCGCACCGGTACCGATTTGACTGCCGGAACATGAGCCTTCTCGGCTCTGTGCCACAAAGGAACCAGCGGGTTGAGCTCGGGATAATAACCGGCGCAATTGCCCTCCGGCACCGAGAAAGGCGTGATGCGCAGCCCGTGCACGCGGCGCTCCACGCCATCGCGCGCATTGGCTTCGAGATCGACCTCCTGTCCCGCGCTCAAACCGAGGCGCTGGATATCCTTTTCATTCATCAACAGCACCATGCGTGTGCCGCTGATGCCGCGCAGCCGGTCGTTGTAGCCGTAGACGGTCGTGTTGAACTGGTCGTTGGAGCGCACCGTGATCAGCGTCAGCACATCGCGGCCGGCGACATCGATGTCAGGGTCGGTTTCAAGGCCGCTTGGCAGCTTGAAATTGGCCTTCTTGTTCGGCGTCTCCCAGACCCGCTTGCTCGCCTTGATGTCGCGATGGAAGCCGCCGGGCGTCAGGAAGCGCTTGTTGAAGTCGCGGAAATGTTGGGGATAGCAGCGCTCGATCTCGTCGCGGATGCGCGAATAATCCGCAACCCACTCATCCCACGGGATCGAACTCCTGCCCGGCACCGTCGCCTTGGCAAGTTCGGCGACGATCCTGGGCTCGGAAAGCAGATGCGGCGAAGCCGGAGGTCGCGATCCGAACGAGCCGTGGATACAGGCTGTGGAATCCTCTACCGACACCCTTTGGTCGCCGCTCGCCTGATGATCTCTTTCCAGCCGTGACAGGCAAGGCAGCAAATAGGTTGTCCGGCCGGCGATCAGGTGGCTGCGGTTGAGCTTGGTCGCGATCTCGACATGCAGGTCGAGCCCACGCCAGGCCTTCTCGACCAGGCCGGTTTCCGGAACGGCCCGCACGAAATTGCCGCCCAGCCCGACGAAGCCCTTGACCGATCCGCCGATGACGCCCTCGCACGTCTCGACCGTATCGAGACCTTTCTCGCGCGGCGGCTCAAAGGCGTAGAACTCGGCGAACTTGTCGAGCGGGACGAGCTCGGGTTTTTCCGATATGCCGACGGTGCGCTGCCCCTGGACATTGGAATGGCCGCGCAGCGGCGAAATGCCGGCGCCGGGTTTTCCGATATTGCCGCGCATCATCAAAAGATTGCACAGCATCTGGACGTTCTCAGTGCCGTGCCGATGCTGGGTCAGGCCCATGCCGTAGTTGCCGATCACCGCGTTGGCGTGGCTGTAGACCTCGGCGACATGTTCCAGATCGGTCTGCGCAATGCCGGATCGCGCGACGATATCAGCCCATTGGGTGCTGCGCAGGAAGGCTTCGAACTCGGCGAAGCCGTGCGTGTGGTCGGCGATGAAAGCAATGTCGAGGATGCGCGTCCTGCCGCTTTCGCGGGCGGCATCGTCGAGCGCCAGCAACGCTTTGGCGATGCCGGTCATCGCGGCGATGTCGCCGCCCGAACGAACCTGGAAGTAATCGCTGGACATTTTGGTTCCCGGTCCGGGTGACAGCATGTCGATGGGGTTTTGCGGGTTTTTGAAGCGCTTCAGTCCCCGCTCGGGCAAGGGATTGAAAGTGAAGACGGGCACGTTGCGTTGGCGTGCCTCCTGCAGCGGATGCAGCAGGCGCGGCGCCGTCACCCCGGTGTTGTGCCCGAAGAAGAACATCATGTCGCATTTCGCAAAGTCTTCGAGCTGCACGGTCCCGACCGGCGAGCCGATCGATTCCGGCAAGCCGACCGAGGTCGATTCATGGCACATGTTGGACGAATCGGGCAGGTTCGAAGACCCATAGATCCGCGCAAAAAGCTGGTACATGAACGAGGCCTCGAGCGAGGCGCGGCCGGATGTGTAGAACACCACCGATTTGGGATCGAGCCGCCGCAATTCGGCAGCTATGTCGCGGAACGCATCGTCCCAGGAGACCGGCTCGTAATGGTCGACGGCGGCGTTGTAGCGCATGGGCTCGGTAAGCCTGCCCTGCTTCTCCAGATCGTGGTCCGGCCAATCGAGCAATTCCGTCACCGAATGCTCGGCGAAGAATGCGGGTTCGCAGCGCAGCTTGGTCTGGTCCCACATCGTCGCCTTGGCGCCGTTTTCACAGAATTCGAAAGGCCTTGGCTGGGCCGGCTTTGCCCATGAGCAGGACACGCACATATAGCCGTCGGCCTTGTTCTGCTTGAGCAGCGTGCTCCATATCCCGGACAATAGCAGGCCTTCGCCTCGCGCCTTGCGGACCAGGGATTTGAGCGATCCCCAGCCGCCTGTCGGGTGGTCGTATTTCTTGGTTTCGATGCGATCGGTTACGGCGGGTCTCATGCAAGCCACTCCCTGTAGAAGCGCACTCATACGAACCCGCCGTAGGGCTGAATGTTCCGGCCGGCTCCGCGCCGTGCCACCGGAACCATTTCCGTCATGGTTTGTTCGGCTCGAAGAAAGGAGCCGTGCCAAATGGAGCGACGTAACGCGTTAATTGCGATGGTGATTTCGGCCATCATCATCGTCGGCTTTCTCATAGGCTTCTTGTACGGCGATATGGGCTGGCAAACGTCGCCGCTCAAAAGAGCCCCTGAGCAGAACCAGGGTGGCAATGCTCCGGCCGAGACCTCGCCTGCCGCAGGCATCAAGAAGAACCCGAAGGAAAATACCGAAATGCCGGGCCAGCAATGAAGGCGAGTCCAGCAATGAAGTTAGCCAATGCCACGAACTGAAACGGGTTCCTGTTTTTGCGGCGCCATAACGGCAGAGATGCGCGGCGAGCCGTTCTGGGTTTGCTCCGATCACGATGACGACTGTCGCAAGGCGATAGGAAGCCCGCTAACGGTGTGGGTCGGCTATCGCCCTTCCGAGTTCACGTTGCTCACCGGCACACCGAAGACCTTTTCGAAGACCCCCGGCGTCCTCCGGTCCTTCTGCGCGGATTGCGGGACATCGATTGGCTATGTCGACCAGGGCCTGCCCGACGAACTCTATCTGGCGATCGGCTTTCTCGATCACCCCGAACGGGTTCCGCCACAGGCCCACGCATATTGGGACATGAGGTTGCCCTGGGTCGACTTTCCAGATGAGTTGCCGCGGGTCAGGACGTATTCGAGGCGGCGCGATCCGGCCTTCGGAAATCCGGCAGACCGCTAGCCTACTGCCCCGCCTGCAGGTGAAAAACGTACCGTTCGCAGTTTCGTACGAAAACGACAATTGGCGCGCGGCTGAAAACGCGCAATTATTGGCCGATGGGCCGCCGTTTGGATGACAAGCTCGATTGCAAGGCGTGCGGGACGATCCTGATGGAGATTCCCGACAACCCGAAGGATTCGACGCCGATATATTGCAGCAATTGCGGCGCCTATCTCGGCGAATGGGGCGATCTGCAGGAGGATTTCTTCAGGCAGGCGTTCGGTGCCCAGGCCTTCGATCTCAACAACGGAAACATCATCAAGAAATAATCCCGATTGTGCCGGCCTCCCGCCGGCCCAAGCCACGGCCTGTGGACCCGGCTCGTTGCGGCAACCGCCGTTCGTATCGGACCCCTCGGGAACCTTTCTCCCGAGCCGCTTGTTTTGGGTGGCGGAAGGAGACACGCCATGAGCACAAAACCTCCCCCTGTGCCGCCGAAAAATCTGAGCCCAAAGGGAGCCGGTGACAAAAAACCGGTAGCGGCCGACCAGGCACCACAATCCACCGCTCCGGATCCCGACAAGCAGGGCCAGCAAGGCAACACGAAGGTCAACACCACCCATCAAGGCAACGTCCAGGATCGCTAGCCCATGTCCACGTCGAAGAAAACTCCTGCCAGCATCCGCCAGGGCGGTCCCGGCGCCGCGCACGAAAACGCCAAGAAGCCGCTGAGCGTCGAAAGGCCGCCGGCCGATTCCGACCGTCGCAACCACAGCAAGGTCTCCGGCGGCGGTGGCGAACGCGATAGCCACCATACCCACGACCCCGAAAAGAAGGGCGACACGCGGCCCGCGCATGAGGACAAGTGAAGTCGGGCAGCGAGGCGGAGACCGGTAGAACTCGAGCGAAATGGTCAGCGGGGACGGCGCGCTAAGGCAATCGGCACGACGTTGTCGAGATTTGCTACCGGGACCATCGGCAAGTCGAACAGCATCGCAAGTCCCCGCGTCGCGGCCATTTCCACGATCAGCTCCTCAATGGATTGATCGGTCAGACGGGTCTCGATGCTCCGCCGGATCATCGTTGCCAGTTTATGGACTGGCACCGGCACCGACTTCGCCCGGTCGTCGAGCAGCTTGCTGATCTCTATCACGACATCAGCGTCGATATTCCTGGGCAAGTCTCGCATAAGCGCCTCCCCGCCAAACGAAACGAAAAGCCCGCCGCACCTTTCGATACGGCGGGCGATCCAGTAATGCGCACCGGCGAGGGGATCGGGGTGGGCGTGCCGGCGCGCGCAGATCGCAAGTAATTTTAGTTAAATCCGCCAGCTTGGATGTGTCACGGAAAAATGTCTGTACGTTTTTTACCGAACCGCGCGAATCGCCAGCTGTCCCCCGCCGTCGCACTGCGTGGCAGCACGGATGGCGCGATCCTCTGCCCTCCGGGCAGCGAACTCAAACAGTATACATTATAAACTTAAAACACCTTGCCAGGCGGTCCAGCCTGTGCTCCACTTCGCATTGGAACATGGCCTGCAGGTCGAATTCTATCGATATGTAGCTGCATTTCAACGGATCACTGCGAGAACACCAGCCTCAAACGATATACGAAATCTTCGCATGGGAAGGCGTGGATGACGGAAACGATAGAGCTCAAGCGGGTTGGCGATGGCAATCTGCGTGCCCAGGTCTATCAACAAATCCGGCTGACCATACAGCATGGCGAATTGGCGCCTGGCCAGAAGCTCGTCGATGTCGACATTGCCGCCCAGCTCGGCATTTCCAGAATGCCTGTGCGCGACGCCTTGATGCAGTTGGTGCATGAGGGCTATCTCGTCGGCACCACACGCGGCTTCACGCTGCCCACACTTACCGCAACGGACGTTGCCGACATCTTCGAGGTCCGCCGCTTGCTCGAGCCGCGTGCGGCCGCGCACGCTGCGCGGACACTTAACGCCGCTGGCCTCAAGACGCTGGCGGCCGCGCTTCGAGAGGCGGAGGCTGCGGCCGCCGCCGGCGATGCCGACCGCTTTTTCCAGGCCAATTCGGCATTCAGGAATTGTTGGCTCGGTGCCGTCGAGAACCAGCGCCTTTCACAAACGATTGCCCGCTTCGCCGATCACGTGCTCGTCGTCCGTTTAAGGACGCTGTCGCACCAGCCGACACAGGCCGTTATAATGGTCGGCATGGGTGCCATCTATGAGGCATTCGTCAAGCGCGACGCCGTCGCCGCTTACGACCGCATGACGCACTTCATTCAGAACGCCGAGGAGCGTTTCATGAGGCTGAGCCCACCGTTTCAAAATTCCAGCGGTGAAGGTGAGAGCATGTCGCAGCGGGGGAAATCATGATCAGGAAGCAGCACCCGCTGAAAGGGCCGAACAGGTTCAAGCTCGGCGTCTTTTCCATGAACGCCGATGGCGGCCTGGCAATGACCACCGTCCCCGAGCGCTGGCGCGCCCGCTGGGAAGACAACCTCAACTCCGCCTGCATTGCCGATCGCGCCGGCCTCGAGTTTCTGCTGCCGATCGCCCGCTGGCGCGGCTTCGGCGG
The DNA here is from genome assembly GCF_055811815.1 of Mesorhizobium sp. WSM4836. Taxonomy (NCBI): domain Bacteria; kingdom Pseudomonadati; phylum Pseudomonadota; class Alphaproteobacteria; order Hyphomicrobiales; family Phyllobacteriaceae; genus Mesorhizobium; species Mesorhizobium sp. WSM4836. Next base: position 217,758 of record NZ_JBVVQF010000005.1, on the reverse strand, counting down.
TTTGACGCATGTGCGGGAATGGTCGTTCGAGACTTTCACCTGGGCGGCGGGCCTTGCCGTCGCCACCGAAAACATCGGCCTGTTCATGACGGTGCATGTGCCGCTGATTCATCCGCTGCAGGCTGCCAAAGCGCTGGCGACGGTCGACCACATCTCCAACGGGCGTGCCGGCCTGAACATCGTCTGCGGCTGGAACCCGGACGAGTTCGCCATGTTCGGGCAGACGGTCGGCGAGCGGACCTATGATCAGGCCGAGGAATGGATCAACATCATCGTGCGTGCCTATCAATCGAGGGAGCCGTTCGACTTCAGCGGCGAGTTCTATGATCTGAAGGGTGTCGTCAGCCGGCCGCCAAGCCTGCAGGCGCCGCGACCGGTGACCATGAACGCCGCCTTCGGCGCGCCGGGGCGCAACTATGCGGCCCGCCACTGCGACTATCTGTTTTCGACTTTTTCTGAAATCGCCGACGGCCGTGCGCATGTGGTCGACATCACCAACCGAGCGGCTGAGGTCGGACGCGAAGTCGGCGTCTATACGGTCTGTCACGTCGTTTGCCGGGAGACCCAGCAGGAAGCCGAGGACTACTACCGGCACTACGCGCTGGAATGCGCGGACGAGGGCGCGGTCGACGAGCATATGCGCAAGAAGAAGGAATTCGCGAACTCGCATGACGCGAAGGCATTCACCGAATATCGGCAAAGGTTCGCCGGCGGTGCCGGGACGTTCCCGCTCGTCGGCACGCCGGAAAAGATCGTCGACGACCTCACCAAGATCATGGACCAGGGTTACTCCGGCGCCGCCCTCACATTCGTCAACTACACCTACGAACTGCCCTTCTTCTGCGACCGCGTGCTGCCGCTGATGCGCCAGGCCGGGCTTCGAGTAAATTGATGCCGGCGGCCGCCATTCCGACGCCGTGGGTGGATGGGCACGACGCCGTCAATCCGCGCGCCTTCAAGCAGGCGATGCGGGCCGTGGCGGGCTCGGTCGCCATCCTCGCCTCGGAGCATGACGAGATCGGCTTTTGCGGCATCACGGCGACGGCTCTCTGCTCGTTCAGTGCCGAGCCGCCGTCGCTGCTGGCCTGCGTCAACCGCGGCAGCACCTTTGCCTCGGCCATTCGCGAAAGCTTGCCCTTTTCAGTCAATCTTCCCGCCGGCGACCAGGAGAATGTTGTGCGTGCGTTTGGCGGCATGACCAAAGCCAAGGGCGCCGCGCGCTTCTCGTCCGGATCATGGGTGCGCGGCGAAACCGGCGCGCCCTTGCTTGTCGGCGCGCGGGCAATGTTCGAATGCCGGGTGGCCGAAATTATCGTACGGGCGTCGCACATGATCATCATCGGCATCGTCTCAGGCGTTGCACTGGACCGCGCTCACCGATCGCCGGTCTTCTACGCGCATGGACGGTTCCTGACAGTAGGAGATGATGCCAGTTAACCGCCGTTCGCGTGGCGGCATAGCGATTGCAATTTCAGATCGGCCCGATCATGGGCCGGATAATGGACGAACCATCAAAGGGAGTACGGCAATGCGCATTTGGAAATCCCTTGTTCTGGCTGCAATCATGTCGGGTGTGGCGGGTATCGCCGAGGCCGAAGAGGTCGTCCTCAACGCCGTGCATTTTACGCCGACGCAGAACGGCTACGCCCAGAGCTTCCTGAAATTCGTTCAGAAGGTGAACGAAAAGGGCAAGGGCGTGGTCCAGATCAACGTCCGCGGCGGGCCGGAGGTCATTCCGCCGATCCAGCAGGGCGCGGCGCTCAGGAGCGGCCTTATCGACGTGATCGACACACCGGCAGGGCAGTTCCTCGAACTCGTGCCCGAAGGCGAGGTGTTCTCCGCATCGACGAAGACGCCGTGGGAGGTTCGCGAGAATGGCGGCTGGGACTTCGTCAGCGGGATTTTCGAGAAGAAGGCCAATGCCCATCTGCTTGCGCATGTCGACGCGGGCTCGGGCTTCAACGTCTTCACCGTCGACGAACCCAAGCTCGATAGCGAAGGCAGCATTGACTGGGGCAGTTTGAAGATACGTTCGTCACCGCTCTATCGCGATTTCCTCGAATCCTTGGGCGCGACGGTGATCGTGCAAGCGCCGGGGGACGTCTATACCTCGCTCGAGCGCGGCGTCGTCAATGCCAATGCCTATACCGTATTTGGCTATGCGTCCTTCGGCTGGGACAAATTCACCAAATACCGTGTCGACCCGCAATTCTTCAAAACCGATGTGCTGATCTCGATCAACAAGGCCAAATGGGACACGCTGTCGGCCGAGGCGCAGAAGCTGCTTGCCGACACGGCCGTCGAATACGAGCGCGCGAGCTATGACGCCAATCTTGCCGAGTCCGAAAAGCAGGCACAGGCGATGATCGCCGGCGGGCAGAAGGTTGTCAGCTTGACCGGCGCCGGCCGCGACAAATTCCTGGCGGCTGCCACAAAGGCGAGCTGGGCGAGAATGGCCAAACGCGATCCCACCAATATCGCCCAGTTGAAGAAATTTTTCCAGTAGCCCAAGCCGAGGGTGCCCTGTGTGCCCTCCATCAAAGCTGGGCCAAGGGGCGAAGGTGGACATGAGGGTCGGCCATGGTCAGATTGTTTGCAGCGGTTGGGAAGCTGAGCCTGGCGCTGGCGGCGGCGGCAAAAGTGGTGCTTGGCCTCATCATCGTCGCGGTGGTTGCTGATGTGTGCGTCCGCAATCTGGGCCTGAGGCCGCTGGCCTGGGCGGTATCGGCGACGGAATACGGCCTGCTCTACGCGGCATTTCTGCCGATGCCCTGGCTGGTCCACAGCAAGGGCCATGTCTTCGTCGAGTTCCTGCGCAAGACGCTGCCGGTGCGGGCACGGGCGGTCCTTGAAAAGCTGGTCTACCTCGCCTGCATCGGCGTCAGCCTCTACCTCGGCAGCGTCGCTCTGTCGTCCCTGACAAGTGCCGTTGCCGGCGGCGAATATGAAACGCGCAGCTTCGACATGCCGAAATGGCTGGTCTTTCTGCCCATCATGCTCGCCTTTTACCTCTCGGCGCTGGAATGGCTCAGATATTTGCTCGGCCGTGACACGCTGTACACGCTCGATCCGCTGGAAATGGAAGGGCTCTGACCGGTGGCCTGGCTGTTTCCATTCGCCGTGCTTGTTGGCACCATCCTGGTGTTAATGGGGCTTGGGCTGCCGGTCGCCTTCGCTTTCTTCGTCACAAATGTGATCGGGCTGTACCTGTTCTTCGGCGGTTCGATCGGCGTGACGCAGATGGTCGCCAACTTTTCCGACGCTGTATCGACCTATGCGCTTGCTCCGCTGCCGATGTTTCTCGTTATGGGCAGCCTGTTCTTCCGCTCCGGCCTCGGCGAGAAGGTCATCTACGCGCTCGACCTGTGCATCGGCAATCTGCGCGGACGTCTTGCCTATGTCGTTCTCGCCGCCGGCACGATCTTTTCCGCGCTGTCGGGCTCGAGCCTCGCCAATACCGGCATGATGGGCTCGCTGATGGTGCCCGAGATGCTGAAGCGGGGCTACAAGCCGCACATGGCCTACGGGCCGGTGCTTGGCGCCGGAAGCCTTGCCGTCATCATCCCGCCATCCTCGCTGGCCGTCTTGCTCGGCTCGCTTGCCCAGATTGACGTTGGCGCGCTGCTCATAGCGGGGGCTCTGCCGGGACTGCTGCTCGTTGTCATGTACGCGGCGCTGATCTTTGCGCAGACGAAGATCGATCCGGACGCCGCGCCGCACTATCCGGTACCTGCCGTTCCCGCGGCCGAGAAGGTGAGGGCGGTCGCCGTCAACATCATTCCGATGAGCGTCATCGTGTTCATGGTGGTCGGCACGATCATCCTTGGGATAGCGACGCCGACCGAGTCGGCAGGGCTCGGCTGTGCCGCCGTCTTCGCCTTGTTGTTTGTCTACCGACGGTTCAGCTGGTCGGTTGTCTGGAAGTCGCTGGACGATGCGATGAAGGTCACCGGCATGACCTTCCTGATCATCTCGGCTTCGACGACGTTCTCGCAGATATTCGCCTTCTCCGGCGCGTCGAACGGTTTTATCCAGTTCATCGTCGGCTACGATCTTGGACCGTATCCCATGCTGCTCATGATGGTGCTCGTCATCCTGCTGCTCGGCATGTTCATGGATCAGGTCTCGATGATGCTGATCACGCTGCCGATCTTCCTGCCGATCGCCCAGCAATTCGGCTACGATCCTGTCTGGTTCGGGCTGATCCTGCTGCTTGCCTACGAGGTCGGCTTCACCACGCCGCCTTTTGGTCTGCTGCTGTTCATCATGATCGGTGTCGCGCCGAAAGGCACATCGCTCAAAACGGTTGCCATGTCAGCGGCGCCTTACATCGCGCTGACGCTTCTGCTGATCATGCTGATTGTTCTCTTTCCGCAGATCGCCCTCTTCCTTCCGAATTTGATCTAGCCGAACCCAGCAGGTGGTCCAGATGCGCTTTGCCTATCTCGCTTTCTTCCATGATGACCGCGACGCAAATTTGGCCATCGCCGGTGAAGACGTTGACGCAGTGCGGCGTGTGATCGCGTCAACGCCGGGCCTTGCGCTTGCAAACATCTATCTGCCCGAAGTGGCGACGGACATGTTCAACAACGATGGTCCACCGCCGGTCTTTGGCTTCCAGCTCTATTTCGACGAATTGGCAGACATGGAGGCGGCGCTGGCGCCGTCCGGCCATCTGCAGGCGCTTGCCGGACCAGGTATGCTGTCGAGCATCGCCGGTTCGAGGCCGACGCAGCAGGCAATGTGCGTGCGTTCGTTTCCCGTCGACGACGCTGGCGTCAAGACATCCGGGCTGCCCTGCAGCTATCTTGTCCACTATCCCGGGCCGGCCGAAGACATGAATATCTGGCTCTATCACTATGTGACGCATCATCCGCAATTGATGCGGGGCTTCCCCGGCATTCGCCACATAGAGGTTCTGTCGCGGCTGGATTGGTGCGGCTCGCTGCCCTGGCCGCGGGTCGACCATATGCAGCGCAACCGGGTCATGTTCGACAGTCCCGCGGCGCTGACGCACGCACTGCAATCACCGGCGCGGCTGGAGATGCGCGCCGACTACAAGACCTTCCCGCCCTTTTCAGGCGGCAGCCGACACTTTCCAATGTCTACGGAAGCCGTGCATCCTTTGCCGCGGACCACCGGCAAATAACGCGAACAGTTCGCCGACGCCGAAAAATCTCTGGAGTTTTCATGTACGACTTTCGCAAGAAATGTATCTCACTCGATCGCCTCATCGGCACCTTCTGCGCCATCCCGCATCCGGTGGCGGTCGAAGTGGCGGCCGCGAGCGGGGTCGATTTCCTGTGCATCGACTGGGAGCATTCGCAGATCGGCCGCGAACGGCTCGAGGATCTGGTTCGCGCCGCCGATGTGCACAAGGTTCCCGCGATGGTGCGCGTTCCCGGCCACACGCCGGAGTGGATTGCGGCCGCGCTCGACGCCGGCGCGTCGGGCGTCCTGGTGCCGCGCGTCTCCACGGCCGAGCAAGCCCGCATGGCGGTCATGGCCTGCCGGTACCCGCCGGTCGGCGCACGCGGTGTCGGCCCGGGCCGCGCCGCCGGTTATGGCTACGGGATTCCGGACTACCTCAAATCGGCCAACGAGGTCCTGACGGTCGCCATCCAGGTCGAGACGGCCGAAGGCCTCGCCAATATCGACGACATCGTCCAGGTCGACGGCGTCGACGTGGTCTTCATTGGTCCCGGCGACCTGTCGGTCTCGATCGACGCCATGGGGCCGGCCGGCCAGGACAAGCTCAATGCCGCCATCGTCAGGATCGCGGGCGCGGCGCGCGCGGCCCGCAAGGCCGTCGGCATCTTTCGCCCCTCGGCGGATGATGTCGGCAAATGGTCGCGGCACGGCATCAGTTTCTACATGCTGGCCAGCGACACGATGTTTCTTGGCGCCGGCCTTGCCGCCGGTGTCGCCTCGGCGCGCAGCGGCTCGTAGCAAGAGTTTGCCATGAAGATCATCAAGACCGACGGCGTATTGTCAGTCGAGGAAGAGCAGCTGCGCTACCTTGACGGCTTGAGCGCCGAGTTTGTCGAAAAGACGCTGCTCACGGAAGATGCCCTGATCGAACACTGCCGCGACGCTGACGCATTGATGGTATTGCGGGAGCCCATCACGGCTCGCGTTTTGGCGGAACTGAAGGGGCTCAAGGTCATCGGACGGTTCGGCGTAGGGCTCGACTCGATCGACCTCGAGGCCGCCAGCCGTGCCGGTGTTCAGGTAACCTACGTGCCGGATGCCAATCTGGTTGAAGTCAGCACCCACGCCATGGCCCTGATCCTGGCTTTGACGCGCAGGCTGAAGCAGTTCGACAGCGCGGTGCGCGCCGGCCGCTGGGCTGCAATGACCGATGGCGCGGGCATCACGCGGCCCGACAGGCAGATCCTCGGCCTGATCGGCTTCGGCCAGATCGGGCGGCTGACTGCCGAGCGGGCGCGGGTCTTCGGCTATCATATCATCGCCTACGACCCGCATATGCCAGCAGAGCGCATTACGGCCGGCGGTGCCGAACCGGTCGGCTTCGACGAGCTGCTAGCCAGGGCCGACATCGTCTCGCTGCACGTTCCCGCGACACCGGAGACCAGAAACATCATGTCGGCACAAGCCCTGTCGCGGATGAAGGAAGGGGCGATACTCATCAATGTGTCGCGCGGCGGCCTGGTCGACGAGGTCGCATTGGCGGACGCGATCCGGCGCGGCCATCTGGCGGGCGCTGGCATCGACACGTTCGAGCAGGAGCCGCCTTCGCCCGACAATCCGCTGCTGGCGCTGGACACCGTGCTGGTCAGCCCGCACGCGGCACACTACTCGACCCAGTCTTACGCGGAGATTCGCAACAAGGTGTTTGCCGACGTCGCAGCGGTCCTGCGCGGCGGCAAGCCGGTATATCCGGTCAACCGGATATAACCAATTGCCGATGTCGGCACCGCCCCTCATCCGCCCGCTCCGCGGAACCCAAGTCCTGCAAGCCGGCGTTCGCGGGACGATAAGGGGCAGCGCAACCTTCGCGATTTTTCCGGATTGCCACTTTTGTTCTTGCTTTGTGCCGGCAGCTATGCTACCAATTTGGGTATGGTGCTGATTCGGACCGAGGACCCGCCGCAAGGCGGTTTTTTGTCTTTAGGTTTCAGCGCCATCCGTCGAGGTTCTGGTCGGCTTGCCGCGACGCTCGACGATGTAGATGTGGTCGGCGACCAGCACCACGTCGCCATCCTGGTTGATCACCTCGCAGCGCTCGACGATACGGCCTGAATCGGGTCGCTTCGGGTCGTCTTCTCTAGCCGAGATGGTGGTGCGGGTCCTTATTGTATCGCCGATGAACACCGGCTTAATGAAGCGCAGCCTGTCGTAGCCATAGGAGAAGGCAACCGGATTGACGACGCTTGCCGTCAGCCCGACGCCGACCGAAAAGACCAGCGTCCCGTGGGCGATGCGCTGGCCGAACGGCGTAGTCTTCATGAACTCGGCGTCCATGTGATGCGGAAAGAAATCGCCGGTATGGCCAGCATGGACGACGAAGTCGGTCTCGGTGATGGTGCGCCCGCGGGTCATGCGCGACGAGCCGATCCGGTAGTCTTCGAAATAGACAGTCTGCTCCATGTCAGGGCCTCGCCGCGATCGGTGTTGCCGGCGCCGCGCTCGATCGGTAGGCGGCTTCGACCAGCGCCATGGTGTTCCATGCGTCCTCGACGGAACTGACAAGCTCGGCGTCCTCGCCCGATGCGTAGCGCTGGACATTGGCCATGCGGCCGGCAAAGGCGTCCGGAAACCATGCGCCGACGAGTGGAACCGCAATCCAGTCCGTGCCGCCTTTGGGGTAGATTTCGAGGATGTCCGGCTCGCCGCGCGGATAGTCGAGGTTGACGCCTAATTTCAGGTAAGCGGCGCCTTCGGTGCCGCAGATGCGGAATTCGCAAGCCTGGTGTTTTCGACCGAATTTGTGATCGTGGTTGATCGACAGTGCACAGCGCACGGTGTCGCCATAGTCGAGAATCGCGCTGGTGCGCGTTTGCGCAACCTTATGGCCGGGGTGGCCGAGCGTCTTGGCGTGAATCCCCTTGGGGTCGCCGAGCAATTGCCGGATGAGGTCGAGATAATGGATCGAATGCATGGCGATCTCGACGCGCGGCGCCTGCAACAGGAATTCCCAGAGCTGCCAGGGTGTCGCCAGCGCCAGCCATGCGTCGAAATCGACCACGTCGCCGAGCCAGCCCTTGGCGATCGCATCCCTGAGCGCCAGCATCATCGGCGCGAAGCGCAGCTGGAAATTCACCGCCGCCTTGAGGCCTTTGGAGCGGCAGATTTCGAGGATCTCGGTCGCCTCGGTGAGATTGCTGCCCATCGGCTTCTGGATCAGCGCCACCGCACCACCGGGCAGCGCCCTGAGCACGCCGGCATGATAGGCCGGCGGCGTCGCCAGATCGAAGACGGCGTCGCTGATTGCAGCGGCTTCCTCCACCGACCGGTAAGCGGCGACGCCCCATTTCCGCGCCAGTTTTTCCGCCTTGGCCAGGTCGGGGTCGAAAAGCCCGGCAACCGGGAAACCGGCTTTTCCATAGGCCGGAAAATGCGCATCGCCGACGATCGAGCCGGCGCCGAAAATCACGATCGGCCTGGGCTTTGACGGCTGTGCCCAGGCCTGGGAGAGCGAGGAAGGATCGAAAATGTCATCAGTCATAATGGAAGACTTCGTCCATCGACGCCCACCACTCGCCCTCCTTGCGGGTCGGCAGCGGCTCCTGGCACGGCATGCACAGCGCCCACCATTCCTGCGTCGTGGGATCGGCAGCCATCTTGGCCATGTCGGCGGCATAGTCGGTGCCGTGGTACTCGAAGGTGCTGAACAAAAGGTGCTCCGGCTCCCTCAGATAGATCGAATAATTCTTGATGTTGCAGGCGGAAATCATCGCCAGCACGTCCGGCCACACGGCGGCGTGAAGCCGCACATACTCGGCGACTTTCTCCGGCTTGAGGCCGAGCACCATTCCCATTCGCTGCAGGTCCGCCTCCTATTTCACTATCGTCGTGGTGAATTCCGCGATGCTCTTCGCCTTGATCGCATCCCAGTCCCAGTCGATGCCGATGCCGGGCTCGTCCGGCGCCAATGCATGCCCGTCCTCGATACGCATTTTCTTACCGGTCAGCTCGTCGAGCTGGGGAATATACTCGACATATCTGCCGTTCTGAACGGCGCATGTCAGGCTGACATGCAGTTCCATCAGGAAATGCGGGCAGACCGGTATGTCGAACGCCTCGGCCGCATGCGCCACCTTCAGCCACGGCGTGATGCCGCCGATGCGGCCGACATCGACCTGCACGATCGAGCATGCGCCCTTTTGCATATATTCGCGGAAATGCCGGATCGAATAGAGCGACTCGCCGATGGCGATCGGCGTCGACGTCGCATTCGACAGCCGCACATGGCCGTCAATGTCGTCGGCCGGCAACGGCTCCTCGATCCAGGCGAGGTCGAGTTCACGCAGGCGTTCGGCCCGGCGGATTGCCTCGTCGACCGAAAAGCCCTGGTTGCAGTCGGTCATGATCTCGTAGGAGTCTCCGACCGCCCGGCGCACCGCCGTCAGCCGGGCAAGATCCTCGGAACCGTGCGGCTTTCCGATCTTGACCTTCGAGCCGCGAAAACCCTTGGCCTTGGCGTCCAGCGCATCCTCAACCAGCGCCTCGGTTTCGATATGCAGCCAGCCGCCTTCGGTCGTGTAGAGCGGGCAGCGGTCCTTCGCGCCACCGGCCAGCTTCCACAGCGGCAGCCTCTGTTTGTTCGCCCGCAGGTCCCAAAGGGCAGTGTCGATGGCCGCGAGCGCGATTGCCGTGATCGCGCCGATCGTCGTGGCATGGGTGGCGAACTCCAGCTCGTGCCAGATCGCCTCGATCATGTCGGCGTCGCGGCCGATCAGCCGCGGCGCCAGGTGGTCGGCCAGCAGCGGCATCACCGAGGAGCCGCCGGTGCCGATCGTATAGCTGTAGCCGGTGCCGACCGCGCCGTCGGCGTCGGTGATGGTGACGATCGGTGTTTCCTGCGAGACAAAACTCTGGATGGCATCGGTCCGCTTGACCTTCGGCACCAGGTCGACCATCCGCAGTTCGACTTTCTCGATCTTTGCCATGATTTAACCTCGCAATGTTTTGCTGGTGTCGGCGGAAAACAGATGGGCCTGCGACAGGTCCAGGCTCATCTTGACGCGGTCGCCGGCTTTGAGCGGCTTTGGATTGAGCATCCGCGATACCCAGTCGCTGCCGTTGAATTCGGCGAACACCAGCGTTTCATTGCCGAGCGGCTCGGTGACGGTCACCGGCAACTCCACTTGGTGGACGTCGACCTCTTCGCCGGAGCTGATGCCGTGTCCGGTCGGATAGATGTCGTCGGGCCTGAGGCCGAACACGACCTTGTCGCCGGTTCGGACATTTGCCTTGAACTGGCTGGGCAGGGGCAATCTCTCGCCGCTGGCGAACAGCAGCTGTCCGTCGTCGATGTCGGCCTCATGCAAATTCATCGGCGGCGAACCGATGAAGCCCGCCACGAAGCGCGTCCGCGGCCGGCGGAAGACCTCGTCTGGTGTGCCGACCTGCTCGATGAAGCCGTCACGCATGATGACGATGCGGTCGGCCAATGTCATCGCTTCGACCTGGTCGTGGGTGACGTATATCACCGTCGACTGGACCTTGGCGTGCAGTTTCTTGATCTCGGTGCGCATCTGCGTCCGAAGCTTGGCGTCGAGATTGGAAAGCGGCTCGTCGAACAGGAAAACATCGGGATCACGCACGATGGCGCGACCCATGGCGACGCGCTGGCGCTGTCCGCCCGACAGCTGCGACGGCCGGCGGTCGAGCAACTGGTCGAGGCCGAGAATGCCGGACGCTTCGGCGACGCGACGGTCCATTTCTTCCTTCGCGGCGCCGGCTATCTTCAGCGAGAAGGCGAGGTTTTCGCTCACCGTCATATGCGGATAGAGCGCGTAGGACTGGAACACCATCGAGATGTTGCGCGAGCGCGGCGGCAGGTCGTTGACCATGCGGCCGCCGATCTCGATGACACCGTCGCTGATCGCCTCGAGGCCGGCGATCATGCGCAGGGTTGTCGACTTGCCGCAGCCGGACGGCCCGACAAGCGCGATGAACTCGCGGTCGGCGACCTCGAGGTCGATGCCGTGCACCACCGCCACTGGACCATAGCTCTTGGTGAGTTTCTTGAGCGATACTGTTGCCATGTCAGCCTTTCACCGCGCCGGATGTGAGGCCGCCGACGAGGTGTTTCTGGACGATGAAGGTAAGCGTGAGCGCCGGTATGATCATGACCACGGCCAGAGCGCACATGCCGCGCCAGTCGATGGTGAATTCGGCCGTATAGTCGAGCAGGCCGACCGGCAATGTCTTGGAGTTGATCGAGCGTGTCAGTTGCGAGGCGAGCGCGAACTCGTTCCAGGAGGTGAGGAAGGCAAAGATGCCGGCCGAGGCGATGCCGGGGCCGGCCAGCGGAAACTCGACCTGCCAGAAGGCCTGCCACCGCGTGCAGCCGTCGATCTGCGCGGCTTCGGCGAGGTCTTTCGGCACCTGGCGGAAAAAGCCGTCGATCAGCCAGACGGTGAAGGGCACGTTGAGCGCGACATAGACCAGGATCAGTCCGAAATGCGTGTCGATGATGCCGAGCCGCGCAAAGACGAAGAACAGCGGCAGCGACAGCGCAATGCCGGGCACCGTGCGCGTCAGCATCAGACCGAGGAACATTGCCGACTTGGCGCGAAAGCGGTAGCGGGCAAAGGCGTAGCCGCCGGCCATGCCGATAACAATGGCGATCACCGTCGAGGTTACCGAGATGATCAGCGAATTGCGAAAATAGTCGAGCACCGGGATGCCGCCCTGGCCGACGCCGCTGAACATGGCGATGTAGGCGTCGAGGGAGAGGTCCCGCGGGATCCACACCGGCGGCTTGGCCATGATCTCGACGGTCGGCCTGAGCGACGAGAGCACGATCCAGATGCCGGGCAGGCAGATGAACAGCATGGCCAGGAACAGCCCGACACCATGAGCGATGCCGAGCGCTTTGTTGCCGACGCGATGCAGGTTGTTCTGGTCCATCCTTACCACTCCGCCGCGATCTGCGTGCGCGCCGCGGCGAGCTTGCGGTAGAAATAGACGGTGAACAGGATCGACAGCAGGATCGAGCAATAGGCCATGGCGTTGGCCAGGCCCATCTTGGCATCGCCATAGGCGGTGCGGGCGACCAGCGTCCAGACCAGTTCGGTGCGGCCGGCGGGGCCGCCGTCGGTCATGATCTTGACGATGTCATAGGCGCGCGCCACGTCGAGCGAGCGGATGGTCATGGCGATGAATGCAAACGGCATGATGAACGGCCAGGTGACATAGCGGAATGTCTGCCACGGCGTGCAGCCGTCGACGCGGGCCGCCTCGACCGGTTCGCGCGGCATCGCCAGCAGCCCGGCCAGGATGAGGATCGCGAATACCGAGGTCGACGACCAGATCTCGGCGATCAGGATGGCAATGAAGGCGAGATTGCCGTCGATCAGCCACGGGATGGCGCGGTCGGTCAGGCCGAGCCCCTGCAGGGCGTTGTTCACCAGGCCGATATTGTCGTTGAACATGAATTTGAACTGGAAGCCGACGAGGATCGGCGAAAACATCATCGGAAACATCATGATGGTGCGCAGGACCCGCTGGCCGCGCGACGCTTTCTCCACCAGCAGGGCCAGCCCGAGCCCGATCAGCATTTCCAGGTTGAGCGCCACCGTCAGCAGCACCACGGTGCGGGCAAAGGCGATCCAGAAAGCGCGGCTGGTCAGGATGGCGACGTAGTTGCGCGCGCCGATGAAGACCCAGAACGTCTCCGGCCTGGTCAGCCGGAACGGTGTGAAGCTGGAATAGAGCGAAAGCAGCAGCGGCACCACCACCACCGCCGCCAGCACGATCACCGCCGGCAGCAGGAGCAGTAATGGCGGCGAGGGTCTCCAGCCTTTCATGGCGATCCGGTTCTGGTTGGTGCCCGGACACCGAGGGCCGCCATCAGCGACCTGGGATCAAGACAAAGCGTGTTGCGCACGGTTCGAAAAAAGTTCAGGGGCGCCGCTCTTCGATGAGCGCGGCGCCCCCTTTGAAGAATGGTCAAAGCTTGCCGGCGTCCTCGAGGATCTGCGTGGCCTTGGCGGCAGCGTCGTCCAGCGCCTGCTTGGAGGTCTTGTCGCCAAGGATGGCGGCCTGCAATTCGGGATAGACGGCGTTGGAGATTTCGATCCATTCAGGGGTCTGCGGCACGGCAAAGGCGTGCTTCGCCTCTTCCTGGAAAGCCGCCAGCACTTCCTTTTTGTAAGGATCGCTGGCCGCCTGCTGGATGTCCCAGTCCCACACCGCCGTGCGGGTCGGCAGTGGGCCGCTTGCCGCCTCGAGCTTCTGGCTGTCCTCATTGGTCAGGAACCAGACCAGCGACGCCGCGGCTTCCTTGCTGGCGCAGTTTTCGGTTACCGAAAACCCGTGGTGCCCCGACCAGCCGGTGCGAATGCCTGCCGATCCCTTCGGCGCCACCTTCACCCCGACATTGCCGGCGACCTTCGACGACTTCGGATCGTTGAAGAAGCCTGCCCAGCCCGGCCAGTCGAGGTTGATGGCGACGGTGCCCGAGGCAAAGCCCTGGCCGAGATCGTCCCATAGATAGTTGGTGGTGCCGGCCGGCACCGCCTTGGCCTTGTAGAGATTGACGAACCAGTCGAGCGCGTGCACGCCGGCTTCCGAGTTGAAGGCCGGCTTGCCATCCTTGTCGAGGTATTCGCCGCCGTCGGCGATGAGCATCTCGTAAAAGCGGCCGTTGATCGCCTCTTCCTTGCCGGCGAACTGGGTGCCGTAGAAATCGGGCGGGCTGGCGAAAAATTCCGCCTGCTGGGCGACCTCGTCCCAGGTGTCGGGCGGTGTCAGTTCCTTGCCGTACTTGGCCTTGTAGGCGGACTTCTTGGCTTCGTCCTGGTAGAGGCTCTTCTGGTAGTAGAGCGCCGAGACGTCGAACTGCGCCCGCGGCAGCATGACCAGCTTGCCGTCGAGCGTCGACGCCTTGATCGTCGACGGCACGAAGGCGTCGATCTCCTCCTTCGGAAGCAGCTTGTTGAGATCGGTGTAGATATCGGGATATTGCGGCGCGAAGGACGAGTGGTTCGACCCGACGCACCAGTTGATGCTGCCGGAGGCGATATCCGACTTGATTTCCTTGTCGAGCTCGAAGTGGTTCTTCTTCGAGATCACGTTGACCTTGGCGCCGGTCAGCTTTTCCCATTCGCCGATGCGCGCGTACAGCCCTTCATATTGCTGGCCGCCGATCAGCTTGGCGTCGATGGTGACGCCGTCGAATTTGCCGGGCAGGTCGGCAGCAAGGGCAGCACTCGCACCGAGTGCGAGCAGCGTTACGCCGGCCGACAGGCCGCAAAACAGTTTCGTCATTGGTATCCTCCCAAGAGTCTGCGTCGATCCATAGCGAGGGCTGATCGGCAGCTTCATTCATATACAAACAAAACATTTACAGGATCGTCAAGCCGAAAGTTCTTCCGGAAGCACTGCCGGTATGCGTATATGAAAGCTGAAATTCACTGGAGAAGCGCAATGCCAGAGGACGAGGAAGACGACCGCTATCGAGCCCCGGCGCTGGACAAGGGGCTCGATATCCTCGAGCTGCTGGCCGGCGTCGATGGCGGCCTGACGCAGGCGGAAATCGCCAAGAAACTCGACCGCAGCCCGAACGAGTTCTATCGCATGCTGGACCGGCTTGTGCGGCGCGGCTACGTCACGCGGCCGGATGGCGACCGCTATTCGCTGACGCTGAAGCTGTTTGGTCTGGCGCAGCTGCATGCGCCGGTGCGCCGGCTGGTTTCCTATGCGACGCCGCTGATGCGCGAACTGGCCGAAACCTCACAGCAGGCAAACCAGCTCGTCGTCTTCGATCGCGGTTCCGCCGTGGTCATTGCCCAGCAGGAAGCGCCGGATTACTGGGGCATCTCCATCCGCGTCGGCTCGCATATCAGCCTGTTCGACACCGGCTCCGGCCATGTGCTGCTGGCGTTCCGCCCGCCGGAAGAGCGGCAAATGATGATCTCAGAACATCTGCGCAGCACCGACAAGGCACCGCAATCACCCGAGTTTTTCGCCCGCCTCGACCAGATTCGTGAACGCGGCTACGAGATGATGGCGTCGATGCAGACGGCCGGCGTGTTCAACCTGTCGACGCCTGTTCTCGGCTCGGACGGCAAGGCAATCGCCGCACTGTCGATTCCCTACATTACCCTGGTCAACGCACCCAAGGCGCCCGACATCACCAGGACGATAGAGCTGTTGCTGGCAGCCACCGAAAAGCTGTCGCAACTGGCGGGGTCGACTGTCACGCAATCGAGATGAATTCTTATTTGAATGAAGAATTTCTCCGTGAGATGATCTCGAAGTCGCCAAGGAGGAGCGCGCCACTATGATCTTTGACACCCATCTGCACCTGATCGACCAGTCCGCCCTGCGCTATCCCTGGCTGGCCGGCGTGCCGGCGCTCAACCGTGATTTCTCCTACGACGAATATGCAGTCCAGGCCCGTCGCGCCGGCATCGACGGCGCGTTCCATATGGAGGTCGATGTCGATCCAGCCGATATCGAGGCTGAAACCAGCCGTGTCAAAGCACTATCGCGGCAAAAGGGCAGTTTGCTGAGAGGAGCGATTGCCTCCTGCCGTCCGGAGGAGCCCGGCTTTGCCGCCTATCTCGAGCGCCAGCGCGCTGATCCTTTCGTCAAAGGCTTTCGCCGCGTGCTGCACGTCATGCCGGATGAACTGTCGGAAGGCGCGCGGTTCCGCGAAAACATCAAGCGGCTAGCCGGCAGCGGCCTGACCTTCGATCTAGTCGTTCTGCCGCACCAGATCCCCAAGGCGATCGCACTCGCCGACCTCGCGCCGAATATGCAGTTCGTCCTCGACCATTGCGGCGTGCCCGACATCAAGGGCGGTGCCGAGCACCCCTGGCGCGAGCACATGGCGGAGATCGCGCGGCGCCCGAACGTCGTCGGCAAGATTTCCGGTGTGGTCGCCTATGCGGATGCCGGATCCTGGACCGTCGAAACGCTGCGTTCCTATGTCGAGCACACCATCGAATGCTTCGGCTGGGACCGCGTCGTCTGGGGCAGCGACTGGCCGGTCTGCACGCTCGGCGGCGGCCTTGCGACCTGGATTGCGGCAACGCACGCGCTGCTCGGCGGTGCAAGCGCCGATGAGCGGCAAAAGCTGTTGTCAGGCAACGCCAAGCGGCTATGGAATCTCTGACGCCGCTCCTGCGCCGGCAACGCCGGACACCTGCGTCGAAAGGCTCTCCCGAAACAGGCGATTGAGATCGGCAACGACGCGAGCGGCATTGTGCCTTTCGCTCAGGCCGAGATTGATGCGATCGGAGGCCGCCTGCTGGAACGCCATGTAGCCGTCATGCCGCGGCCTGACCCAGGCACCTTCGAGCGTGGCTCGGGTATCTTTGTAGAAATTGCCGGCAGCGGCATTGACGGCGGCATCGCCCCAGGCTGCGGCATGGCCGGGCTGGCCGCCGGCCGAGGCGTAGGGGCCGCGCTGCACGTCGCCGCTGGCAATCCAGTAGGCGAAGTCGATTGCTGCCTGCCTCGCCTTCGAGAACGCCGAAACGGCAATGCCGGTCCCGCCGAGCGCCGAGCCTTTGGGGCCGGCATTGCCCGCGGCCGGAATATCCGCGAAAGCGAGGCGGTTGGGTAGAAACCAGGCGATGGCATAGGAGACGTAGCCATAGATCAGCGGCGCGCAGGCGATCCGTGATCCCGATCCGGCCATTTGCTCCAGAACCGCGATCGGATCCATGCCAAGACACGCCGGATCGACGAGGGCCGCGATCTCGCGCATCATCTCGAAGACCTGCTTGCCCGTTGCCGGATCGACATGGTCGCCAGGGCCTTCACCGGCAGGCCGGCCGAGATTGCCGGCAAGCGTGTAGAACGTCATCAGCGCATGCGGCGGCCTCAGCGGCAACAGCACGCGGCCTTGCCGCGCCAGATCGAGCGCATCGGCCCAGCTCGCCGGCGCGGCCGAAAGCGTATCGGGCCGCCATGCCTGCACCTGGCTGGCCGCGTCGATCGGAAACGCCCACTGCCGGCCTTGCCAGTTGTAGCTCGGAAAGGACCGGCCGACACTGCCCGCCGCAAGTGCCGCGCGTTCGGCTTCCCGGCCAGCGACATCGAGCGGCGCCAGGCAATTCTCGGCGGTGATCTGGCCGACATGCGGATGATCGATGACGATCAGGTCGTAGGCACGGGCCAGTTCCTCGACCGGGAAGGATTCGAAATCCTGCAGCGAGCGCTTGTCCCATTCGATAGTGACGCCGGTCCGTTCCTTCCACAGCGCCGAACAGGCGACCATCGGGTCATAGCCGCGCGAGTGGCTCCAGGTCATGCCTTTGAGCGTGACGTCGCTCACAGCCCGAACTCCGCGCGGATTTTTGCGCTGTGCTCGCCGATGCGCGGCGCGGCCCGCTCGACCTTGGCGCGGACGCCGTCGACCCTGAGCGGCGAGCGCGTGGTGAGGATCGAAACATCATCCTCGCGCGTCACCGTCTGCAGCATGTCGAGGACCTGGAAGCCTTCGCTGGCCATCATTTCCGGCCAGGTCAAAACCTTGGCGCACCAGATGTCGGCAGGCTCGAGAATGGCCAGCCATTCGTCGACCGTCTTCGTTGCGATCTTTTGCGCGATGATCGCCTTGATCTCGTCGCGGGCGGTGAACCAGGTCGACGGCTGATCGCGATAGGGGGCAAGCTCTTCGAGACCCAGGAGATCGGCGAGCTTCGGGATCGGCGTCATGGCGATCGCCAGATAGCCGTCCTTGGCCGGATAGACGCCATAGGGCGCCGACAGATAGGCATGCGCGCTGCGGAAAGATGACCGCCGCGGCAGCCGGCGCCCGTCATTGAGATGCGTGGTCAGCACCTCGAACTGGAAGTCGACCAGTGCTTCGAGCAGGCTGGTCTCGACATGGCTGCCCTCGCCGGTCACGCCGCGCCGCACCAGTGCTGCAAGAATGCCTTGCGCGGCGGCCGAGCCCGCCAGCATGTCGGCGATCGCCAGGCCGAAGGGCACCGGCCCCTGGTCCTCGTCGCCGTTCAGCCACATCACGCCGGAGCGAGCCTGCGCCAGCAGATCCTGCCCGGGCCGCTTGACCCACGGGCCTTCCTCGCCATAGCCGCTGATCGAGGCATAGACCAGGCGCGGATTGATCTTGCGCACCGCCTCGTAATCGAAACCCAGTCGTTCGATGACGCCGGGCCTGAAATTCTGGATCAGCACGTCGGCCTTGGCCAGCAGGCCGCCCAGTGCCGCAAGGTCGGCCTCGTTCTTCAAGTCGATGGCAAAGCTTTCCTTGGCGCGGTTGATCGCATGGAAAATGGTGGAATCGCCGCCGATCTCGGTGTCGCTGAGATAGAGCCGGCGCGACAGGTCGCCGCCATCCGGCCGCTCGATCTTGATAACGCGGGCGCCGAGATCGAGCAGTCGCAGCGAGCAATAAGGCCCGGACAGGAACTGGCTCATATCGACAACGATGAGCCCGGTCAGCGGCAGTTCGGCAATGGCAGCCATTGCCTATTTCTCCGTCTTGCCGGCGAAATCGGCCGGATTGCGGTACTTCACCGTCTGCAGGTGCTCGCAATAAAGCACGAGCTCGCCTTCACCCTTGAAGACTTCATAGCTGGCGCGGATCAGCCCCATTTCCTTGTATTTTGGCTTCTTGTCGAGGTTGGAGCGGATCGAATAAATCGTGTCGCCGATGAACACCGGCTTGATGAAGCGCAATTTGTCGTAGCCATAGGAAAAGGCGTTGATGCAGTTGGTGGCGACGAGCCCGAGCCCGGCCGAGAACACGAAGGCCCCTGCCACCAGCCGCTTGCCGAAAATACCTTCCGTTTCGGCGAACATCTGGTCCTGCACGTATGGATGGATGTCGAGCACCAGCGTGTTGAAGAGATGGCTGTCGCCCTCTGCAATGGTCCGGCGCAGCGAGCGGATCTTCTGGCCGACCGGCCAGTCTTCGTAGAACCAGTTCTCCGCGTTCCAGACGGGAAGGTCGGCATGATCCCTAGGCATGTTGGCGGGGTGTGTCGATGCCACGCCCACGGTTGGCGCGAAACCGCTCATGACGACTTCCTCTGGCAGCGGGAATCGTCCATCAGGGCGCGCCGCAGACCAGCGAAATGCATGATCGATCCTCCCGTCAATCTTCTTTTGTGAATAGTATTTTCACATATGGGGTTGTGTTGCAAGCGTGAACAGACGAAATTTTGCCCGCTCCGGCGCGGCCAATGCCGGCGGAACAAGGAGGGAAAGTGATGCAGAATGCCTGTCTGGTTTTCGTCGGCAGCCTCAATCGCGACGCCCCGTATTTTCAGGGCGCGCGCGGCATCGGGCTGGGTGTCTACAGTTTCGACGAAGGGACGCTGGAGACGAAGAAACTGGCCGAGACGGGAGAGATCGACAATCCCACCTTCCTGTCGGTGACGCCGGACGGCTCCCATGTCTATGCCAACTCAGAAGTGTTCACCTGGCGCGAAGGGGTGGTCTCGGCCTACCGCTTCGACAGGCAGTTTGGCACGCTGTCCTACATCAACAAGCAGCCGACGCTGGGCAGCATCACGGCGCATAACACCATCACGCGCGACCGGACCAAGCTGCTGGTCGCTAATTACGGCATGGGCGAGGGCGGCCCGGATCGCTCGGTCGTGGTGTTAGGGCTGCGCGAGGATGGCGGCCTGACCGCACCGTTGTCGAGCGTCGCCCATAGCGGGACCGGACCAGACCCGGCACGCCAGGAGCGGCCGCATGCCCATAGCGTAACCGAGACGGTTGCCGGGGGGATGGCCATCGTCGCCGACCTCGGCATCGACCGGCTGGTGTCCTACCGCATCGGCTCAGACGGCAGCCTGACGGAGCTCGCCGAGTCGGCGCTTGCGCCGGGTGCGGGTCCGCGCCATTTGGCGCTGCATCCGGGCGGCCGCTTCGCGTTCGTCATGAACGAGCTGGATTCGACGGTCGTCTCGTTAGCGCTGGACGAACGATCAGGCAAGCTTACGGTGATCGACAGCAAGCCGGCCGTGCCGCCGGAGGCGCGCGACGGCAATCACTGCGCCGACATCCAGATCTCGCCCGACGGCCGCTTCCTCTATGGCTCCAACCGCGGCCATGACAGCATCGCCGTGTTTTCGGTCGACCAGCAAACCGGCAGGCTTGCCCTTGTGGGCTATACGCCTTGCGGCGGAGCCACGCCGCGCAATCTGGCACTGACGCCCTCGGGCGGCCATCTGTTCTCGGCCAACCAGAATGCCGACCGCATCTCGATTTTCGCCCGTGATGCCGCAACCGGCCGGCTGAGCGACACCGGCCGATCCATCGACATTGGCACGCCGATGTGCGTGAGGATCGTGCGTTGACGCGATCTCAGAATTCGAGCGCCTGCCTGAGTGCCGGGCCGCTCCTGACGCGCAAATCGAGGTCGGCCTCGATATGGTCGATGTGGTGCAGTATCAGCGCGCTGGCGCGTTCGGCATTGCCATTTTCCAGCGCCTCGAGGATCTGCGTGTGTTCGTTGTGGCCGCAGCTCGAGATGCCCGAGCGGCCATAGAGTGCGATCACCAGCGATGAACGAGCGACCAATTCCTCCATGAAACGCTGCAGGATGACGTTTCCCGCGACCGAAGCCAGAAGCAGGTGAAAATCCCCCGAGGCCTTGATCTCCGATCGCCTTGCGTTCGGTCCGCGTTCGGCGATGAAACGGCCTTCTTCGTCGAGCTGGGCCTTGAACGCGGCGACGTGCGCCGGCGTCATCCGCCCGGCGGCGGCAATCGCGATGCCGGGTTCGATGAGCCGGCGCGAAGCAAAAACCTGCCGCGCCTCCTCCGGCGACGGATTGGCGACGAAGGCGCCGCGATTGCGCTCGGTACGCACCAATCCCTCGAAGGAAAGCATCTGCAGTGCGGCGCGCGCCACGGTGCGGCTGACATCGAACAGCGTGCCGACTTCGCCTTCGGAAAGCTTGGTTCCCGGCGCCAGCCGGCGATCGACGATCGCATCGCGCAAATGGTCGCGGATCGCCTGCGCGCGATCCTCGTTGGCGGACTCGATGGCAGGGAAAGTCTGGTCGGCAATGTTCATGGCAGTGGTCCTGCCTTCTTCTATCCTGAATCGCATCGCTTGGACGAGAGACAAAGTGAATACAGGACCGAAAAAGATTGCATACGATTTTTGCGAGGATCGGCGGCAATCGCCTATAATTTGTGCATTGAACAAGCATGCCGTATCGGCAGTCATGCAGATACAGCCCCGATTTCTTCGAGGATTCAGCCGGTTGGTGCGACGGCGCGCAACTGGCACGCATGATGCTTTGGCTAATCCGACCAAGGGGAAGCTGGATGTCCAAAGCCGCCGAAATCGACATTGTGTCCGTTTCGAAAGTCTATGGCGCGACGACTGCCGTCGAAGGCATCAGCCTGAAAATCCCTGCGGGAACCTATTGCTGCCTGCTCGGTCCGTCCGGCTGTGGCAAGACCTCGACGCTGCGCATGATCGCCGGGCACGAGAGCATATCGAGCGGCGACGTGCGGCTCGGCAACACAGTGGTCACCGATCTGCCGCCGGCCAGGCGCGGCACGGCCATGATGTTCCAGTCCTACGCGCTGTTTCCGCATCTCGACCTGATAGACAATGTCGCGTTCAGCCTGAAGATGAAAGGCGTCGGCAAGGAGGAGCGCCGCGCCAAGGCACTCGACATGCTGAAGCTGATGCAGATGGAGGCATATGCCAGCCGCCGTCCGGCGCAGCTGTCCGGCGGCCAACAGCAGCGCGTTGCTCTCGCCCGCGCGCTGATCACCGATCCCGAGGCGCTGTTGCTCGACGAACCGCTGTCGGCACTTGATCCATTCCTGAAAATCCGCATGCGGGCCGAGCTGAAGAAGCTACAGACCTCGCTCGGCATCACGTTCGTCCACGTCACCCACAGCCAGGAAGAGGCGATGGCGCTGGCCGACCTGATCGTGGTCATGAACGACGGCCGTATCGAGCAGGCGGCGCACCCTCGCACGGTGTTCGAGCGACCGGCCACGGCCTTCGTCGCTCGTTTCATGGGCGACCACAATGTCATCACCGGCCGTGTCACCGGTAGTCGCGACGGCATGGTGGTTTTCGACGTGCCCGGCGGCGCCACGCTGGCCGCGAGCGGGCAGGGCAGGGAGACCGGGGAGCCCATCGACATCGCCATTCGCACCGACCACGTGCGCATCGGCGAGCCGCCGGCAGCCGGGCTCGGCTTCACCGGCGTCGTTTCAAACGTCGAGTACCGCGGTTCGACCGTGAAGCTCTCGGTCAATGGCGCCGGCATCGAGGATTTCACGGTGATCGTCGACGACACCAGCTTCTTCGCCAGGCCGGTTGCCGCCGGCGACGCAGTGCCGATCGCCTGGGACGCCGAGGACGCCATCGTCCTTGGCCGTCTCGATTCCTGAAACCCAGCATAACCAACCAAAACAGGGGAACTTAACATGACCAACACCACCGACAAGAAGACTGGAATATCGCGACGTTCACTGCTCAAGACAGGCGCCGCCGCCGTCGGTTTTGCCGCCGGTTCCGGCGCCATATCAGGCTTTCCGACCATCTGGGCGCAATCGAACATCACGCTGCGCCAGTTCGGCACCGGCGTGTCCAACCTCAATGCCATCGCCGACAAGTGCAAAGCCGATCTCGGTATCACGCTGGAGATGACGGCAACCGACTCCGACGCCGCCGCGCAGCGCGCCGTGACGCAGCCCGACAGCTACGACATCGCCGACATCGAATACTGGATCTGCAAGAAGGTGTTCCCGACAGGCGTCCTGCAGCCGATGGATGTCACCAAGCTGAAATATTACGACGAGCTGGTGCCGCTGTTCAAAACCGGCAAGCTGACGCCGGACAGCGTCATCGCCCAGGGCACCGCCCCGCACACGGTCGGTTACGTCGAGGCGCAGGACAGCAAGGTTTTCGCCAAGGCGCCGACCAATTGGTTCACCATGGTGCCGACGATCTACAATGCCGATACGCTCGGTATCCGCCCCGACCTCGTCGGCCGTGACATCACCACCTGGGCCGACATCATGGATCCGGCCTTCAAGGGCAAGACCGCCATCCTTAACATCCCGTCGATCGGCATCATGGACGCGGCGATGATCATGGAAGCCACCGGCAATATCAAATACGCCGACAAGGGCAACATGACCAAGGAGGAGATCGACAAGACGATCGACTTCCTAATCAAGGCCAAGCAGGACGGCCAGTTCCGCGCCTTCTGGAAGTCCTTCGACGAAAGCGTCAACCTGATGGCTTCAGGCGAAGTGGTGATCCAGTCGATGTGGTCGCCGGCCGTGGCCGCAGTCCGCTCCAAGGGCATCGCGTGCCGGTTCCAGCCGCTCAAGGAAGGCTACCGGTCCTGGGGTGGCGGGCTTGGCCTGGCAGCCCATCTCTCCGGCGCCGAACTCGATGCCGCCTACGAATACATCAACTGGTACACGTCCGGCTGGGTGGGCGGCTATCTCAACCGCCAGGGCTACTACTCAGCCAACATGGTGTCGGCCAAGAAGTTCATGTCCGAGGACGAGTGGGGCTACTGGATCGAAGGCAAGCCGGCAAAGGGCGATATCCTGTCGCCGGACGGCAAGGTCATGGAAAAGGCCGGCGCCGTGCGTGACGGCGGCTCGTTCGAAGAGCGCATGGGCAAAGTCGCCTGCTGGAACTCGGTCATGGACGAGGACCGCTACATGGTAAAGCGCTGGAACGAGTTCATCGCTGCTTGATGCAAGGCAGGCGATAACTGCGATGTTGCATTCCTTCGCGCCCCCCTCTGTCCTGCCGGACATCTCCCCCACTTGGGGGGAGATTGGCCGTCGCCTCTGCTTTCGCCAATCTCCAACGTCGCAAGAAGAGGCGCCAACAGCGAAGCTGCCAATCTCTCCCCTTGTGGGGGAGATGTCCGGCAGGACAGAGGTGGGCGCGAAGGATCACAGCCCGGCAAAATACCACCGAGGCTTTTCCAGATGACAGTGGCACTCGATCAGCCCGCATCTTCCGCCGCAGCCAAGCCCGCCAGACGCCGTCGATGCTCTATCGGTGCCATCGCACCCTACCTCCAGGCGGCACCGCTGGCGCTGATCCTCGGCGCGTTCCTCCTGCTGCCGATCTTGATGATCGCCGTGGTCTCATTCTGGGACTATGATTTCGCGGCGATGTACCCGGATTTCCTGACCACCAACTACGCCGATACGCTCGGCTCGTGGGTTACCTGGAAGACCTATCTAAATACGCTGAAATACGCCGCCATCGTCTGGGCGCTGACGCTGTTCATCGGTTTCTGGGTCGCCTATTTCCTCGCCTTCCACATCAGGACCACGGCCATGCAGATGGTGCTGTTCCTTGTCTGCACGGTGCCGTTCCTGACCTCCAACATCATCCGCATGATCTCGTGGATTCCGGTGCTTGGACGCAATGGCCTGGTCAACTCGACGCTGGTGCAGATGGGGCTGGTCCCGAAGCCGATCGAATGGCTGCTCTATTCCGAATTCGCCGTGGTTCTGGCCATGGTGCATCTCTACACGCTGTTCATGGTGACGCCGATCTTCAACACGCTAATGCGAATCGACAAGTCGTTGATCGAGGCCGCACGCGACGCTGGCGCGTCCGGCTGGCAGGTTCTGTGGAACGTCGTCATTCCGCTCGCCAAGCCCGGCATGGCGATCGGCACCATCTTCGTCGTCACCCTGGTGATGGCCGACTTTTCGACGGTGCAGGTGATGTCCGGCGGGCAGAGCGCTTCCGTCGCGCTGATGATGAAGAACCAGATGTCGCTGCTGCAATATCCGGCCGCCGCCGCCAACGCCGTCGTGCTCTTGGTACTGGTGCTGTTGATGGTCGCGGGCATCCTGCGCATCATCGACATCCGCAAGGAGCTGTGAGGCGATGAGCCACGACAAGCGCACCCTTGAATTCTATGTGCTGGCGGCGTTCTTCGCGCTTTTCGTGCTGTTCCTCTACGGCCCGCTTTCGGCGATCCTGATCCTCTCTTTCCAGGGCGAGAATGGCGGTCTGACATTTCCGCTGAACGGCGTTTCGCTGCACTGGTTCGCCAATTTGTTCGAGCGCCAGGCGGTCGGCGATTTCGGCGGCAGTTTCAAACGCTCGCTCATCCTTGGCCTTATGGTGATGGTGGTGACTGTTGTCGTGTCGCTGCTTGCCGGTCTGGCCTTCCGGCAGAAATTTCGCGGCGCAACCGCATTGTTTTATCTGGCCGTCGCCAGCCTCGTCGTGCCGTCGATCATCATCAGCCTCGGCATTGGCGTCGTCTTCCAGCAGATCGGCTTCCGCCCCGCCTGGTACACGTCCGCTTTCGGCGCCCATCTGACCTGGACCTTGCCGTTCGGCGTGCTGATCATGTTTGCTGTCTTCAACCGGTTCTCACCGGCCTATGAGGAAGCCGCGCGGGATCTCGGAGCATCGTCGTGGCAGACCTTCGCCCATGTCGTGCTGCCGATGATCGCGCCCAGCCTGATCGGTGTCGGCCTGTTCGGCTTCACTCTGTCTTACGACGAGTTCGCCCGCACGCTGATGACCTCGGGCACATTCAACACGCTGCCGCTCGAAATCTACGGCATGACGACGAACGTGACGACACCGGTGCTCTATGCGCTGGGCACCGTGACGACCGTGTTTTCCTTCCTGGTGATCCTGCTGACGCTCGGCGCAATCGTCTATGTCGGCCGCCGCGCCGAGCGTGCCTGACAGTGCACATCCTCGTCGTCAATCCAAACACCACCGCCAGCATGACCGAGACCATTGCGGCGGCGGCCCGATCGGTCGCTGCTCAATCGACGGAAATCGTCGCCATCACCTCGACGATGGGCCCGGTTTCGATCGAAGGCTATTACGATGAAGCGCTGGCCGTGCCGGGCCTGCTGGTCGAGATCGCTGCCGGGGAGCGCTCAGGCGCACAAGCCGCGATCATTGCCTGTTTCGACGACACCGGCCTCGATGCCGCGCGCGCCATGGCCAACATTCCGGTCATCGGCATCTGCGAGGCAGCGCTCAGCACGGCCTCGTTCATCGCCCAGCGCTTCACCGTCGTCACCACCACCGGGCGCTCGCGCGTGCCGGTCGAAGGGCTGGTGCAGCGCTATGGGATGGCGGCGCGCGCGCGCGTGCGCGCTGCCGATATCCCGGTTCTTGCCCTCGAAGATCCGGCGTCCGACGCACGCCTCAAGCTGCGCGACGAGATTGCGCGCGCCATCGAGCAGGATCGCGCCGAGGCGATCGTGCTCGGCTGTGCCGGCATGGCGGATCTGGCGGCGGCGCTGCAGCGGGAATTCGGGCTTCCAGTCATCGACGGCGTCGGCGCTGCCGTGAAACAGGCCGAGGCTTTGATCGCGCTCGGACTGACGACATCCAAGCGCGGCGCCTATGCAAGCCCATTGGCAAAGCCCTATCATGGCGCGCTGAAATCCTTCGCGCCTGGTGCCGCCGAGTGATCGCAATGCCCCGAACGATCCGAACGCTCGCACTTGAAGAAGTGCAAACCCTTGTCGATTGGGCGGCGGGGGAAGGCTGGAACCCCGGCCTCAACGATCCCGCGCTGTTCCAGGCAGCCGACCCGCAGGGCTTCATCGGCGCCTTTGTCGACGCCGAACTGGCGGCCGGCATTTCGGCCGTTGCGTATGGCGACGATTTCGGCTTCATCGGCCTCTATATCTGCCGGCCGGACAGGCGTGGCCAAGGCCACGGCAAGGCAGTCTGGGATGCCGGCATGGCGCGGCTCGGCAAACGCACAATCGGCCTCGACGGTGTTGTCGAACAGCAGGCCAACTACCGCAGCATGGGTTTTGCGCCGGTCTACCGGACGATCCGGTTCATGGGGTCACCGAATGTCCCGGCAGCCGCCGGCAGTGAGATTCGCGCCATAGGGCCGGAAATCGTGCCGGACATACTGGACTATGACCGCCGCTTCTTTCCCGGCCCGAGGCGATCCTTCCTGGAACATTGGCTGCGCCCGCCGCATATCGCGCTTGCGATCCTCAAGCACGGCGCCATTGCGGGATACGGCGTCGCGCGCCAATGCCGGGACGGCTGCAAGATCGGTCCGCTCTTTGCCGACGATCTGGACGCGGCAAGCCATCTCTTCACCGCGCTCGCGCACATGTCCGGTCCCGGAAACCTGCATCTCGACGTTCCCGAGACCAGCGGGCAATTTGCAGCTTTGCTGTCGTCCGCCGGCCTTCAACCGGGCTTCGAGACGGCTCGAATGTACAAGGGAAGGGCGCCGCAGCTCATGCAGTCCGGGGTTTTTGCGATAACGACGCTGGAGCTTGGCTGAAACGGTGCAAGCCGACTTCTACTGCGCAAAGTCCGGCAATACGTGGTCTATTTTTCCTGAACTGAGATGCCGGAATCGTCGATACGAAGTTCCACGCCTTTCGGCTTAGTCTCCTCGCGATAGACGTAAATGCCCAAGGCAATGACGGCGACGACCAAAGCGCCGATGATGAGATAAAGATAGTTCTGCTTCATCCGCTGTCGTTAACAACATGATTTGAGCGAGTCTAGCAGTTCGAGATCAGGACAGCGGACGGACACGCATGATCAGCCCCGGTAATCCCTAAGCGCGCGGCGAGGGCGAGCTAGCCTGCCTCGTCCAGCCGGTCGCGCAGCATGCTCCAGGGGAGCAACACGTTTGGCGCATGCCGCATCAGGCTATGGAACGGGATTGGCGACGGCGGCGCAAACGGCAGCGGCAAATCCTGAGGCTTTGTTCCATCAGCCCAATCCGCAAGCACCTTGCCCATGGCAGTGGTCATGGCGATTCCGCGCCCATTACAGGCAAAGCCCGCGATCAGGCCGGGGCCGAGATCGACGAGGTGTGGCAGGAAGTCGGGCTCGACGGCAGCCATCCCCGACCAGCTATATTCAAGCGGCGGGATGTCCGGGAGATCGAGATGCGCAGCAAGCCGTCGCCAGATCGCCCGCGGCACCCGCGTGTCGGCACCGGGGCCAAAAACATGCATGCCGCCGGTTATCAGCCTGTTTTCGCCGTCGAAGCGGAAGGTGAAAAGATTGCGTCTGGTGTCGCCGACGCCTTGCCCGCCCGGAAGCAACCGGGTGCGTATTTCGCGCGGCAGCGGCGCTGTCGCGATCTGGAAGATTTTCAGCGGGAAATAGGTTCGCTGCAGCGCGCGATCCAGCGCCCCGCCATAGGCGTTGGTGGCGACCAGCACCTTTCCTGCGCGTACCGAACCGGAGGCCGTCTTCAAAGCCCAGCCATCGCCTAGGTGATCGATCGACGCGACACGCGTATGCTCGAAGATGCGCGCGCCGGCTTTTTCCGCCGCGTCGGCCAATCCGCGCGCATATTCGACCGGATTGAGGACACCGCCCGACCTGTCAATCCAGCCACCTAGATAACCGCGAACGCCGGTCAGCTCTTCGACCGCCTGTCTATCCAGCGCAACAGCCGGCCTTCCGCGTCGTGCCCATTGCGCGGCGCGCGATCTGGTCTTTTGCAATGCGGCCGGTGAATGGGCTGGTTGTATCCAGCCGCTCTGGACGGCATCGCATTCGATGGCATGCCGCCTGATCAGGTCGAAGACGAGGTCGGAGCTGTCGGTGGCGAACCCGACAAGGCGTTCGCCGCGTTCGGGCCCGAGCTGGGCAATGATATCGTCGGGGTCTCTTTTCGCGAAATTCGGCACGACAAAACCGGCGTTCCTGCCAGTCGCGCCCCAGGCGATGATTTCGGCTTCGAGGACGGCGACCGAGATGCCTTTCTCGGCGCTGTGCAGCGCGGTGGAAAGGCCTGAAAATCCGCCGCCGATAATTGCCAGATCGACATCGAGTGCACCTTCGAGCGCCGGCCGGTCGCGGCGGTTGCGGCCAACGGCGTGCCATAGCGAAAGGCTGCGGGGCACGGCAACACTGCTCATGACCTTGCAGCGCTCTCGTCCGGAGCCGCTTTCGCAGCCTTACCGAACCTTGGACGCCGCGGCCTGTCGCCGAACAGGCCGTTCGGCCTGACCAGCAGGATGACGCACAGCATCACGCCGATCGCCACGATCTGCAGCGAAGCGGCGCGTGCCTGCTGTTCCGGCGAGAACAACACGCTGGTCAAGGCTCCCGATCCGGCCCATATCGCCCAGACCAGGATGCTGCCGATGACGGCGCCGATGTTGCTGCCCGAGCCGCCGACGATCAGCATCACCCAGACCTGGAAAGTCAGCGCCGGCAAGTAATTGTCCGGAGCGATGAAGCCAGTGAAATGCGCCTGCAACGCGCCGGCCAGTGCCATGATGGCACCGCCCACGGCGAAGGCCTGGACACGGTAGAAACGTGCGCTTTTACCTAGGGATATCGCGGCCCGCTCATCCTCGCGAAGCGCCTTCAACACGCGCCCCCACGGGCTGCGCGACAGATGCTCCAGCGCGAGATAGACGATCAGCGTCACCACCGAGACGATCGCAAGGTTCGAAAGGTTGAACAGCAACGGCGTTTCGGCAAGACCGCCGAAGGGACGCGGAATGAAGCCGATGCCGAACGGGCCGCCGGTCAGCTTCTGGGCGTTGAGCGCCACCAGCTGCACGACGACGGCGACGCCGAAAGTAGTGATCGCCAGATAGTCCGATCTCAGGCGCAGCGTGGCGATGCCGGTAATGGCGGCCGCGACGCCGCCAACGACCATTGCACCGAGCCAGCCGACAAGGATAGGCAGACCGAAGCCGCCCAGTCGCGCGGCATCGTCGGGCGTGGTCAGCAACGCCGAGGTGTAGGCGCCGATGGCAACGAAGCCGGCGACCCCGACATTGAAAAGCCCGGTCAGCCCCCATTGCAGGTTGAGCCCGAGCGTGATGAGCGAAAAGATCAGCGCGTTGGTCAGGAAGAAGGCGCCGTAGCCGAACAGATCCATCAGCGTTCCCTCACTCCGAAAAGGCCGATGGGCCGCACGAACAGCACCGCCATCAGGATGATGAACGAGACGGCCGCCCGCCATTCGGCGCCGATCAATTGCACGGCACCCGCTTCGGCCAGACCGATGATCAGGCCGCCGAGAACGGCGCCAGGCACGCTGCCGATGCCGCCGAGGATGGCGGCCGCGAACATCGGCAGCAGCATCTCGAAACCCATGAATGGGCGGATCTGGATGAGAATGCCGATCATGACGCCGGCGACGCAGGCCAGCGCTCCGCCGATGATCCAGGTGACGCGCACGACCTTGGCGACGTCGATGCCGACAATGCGGGCAAGTGCTGCGTTCTGGCTCAACGCCTGCATCGAGCGGCCGGTCTGGGTCCGCGTCATCAGGAGATGCACACCGAGCACCAGAACGGCGGTCAGCAGCAGCAGCGCGATCTGGTCCGGGGTAATGCGAATGCCGAAGCCGACCGGCATGGCGATCTGGATCGCCCGGCTGAAGTAGGTCGGCCGCGAGCTGAAGATGAATTCGAGCAGGCTTCTCAGCGCCATCGAGGCGCCGAAGCTCGCCATCACCACGATGATCGCCTGGCCCTTGGCCCGTAGCCGCGCGAACAGCATCATGTCGAGTGCCAGCGCCAGCAGGCCGGTGGCCGCCATGCCGATGATGAGCGCGACGATCAGCGGCCAACCGAAGGAGAGGGGCGCGATCGGCGCGATCTTGCCGAACATCGCGCCAATGGCGCCAACCACGGCCAGCGTCGCATAGGCGCCCCAGGCCATGAAGTCGCCATGGGCGAAGTTCGAGAAGCGCAGGATCGAATAGGTGAGTGTCACGCCGATGGCGCCGAGGCCGATCATCGAGCCTGCCAGCAGCCCGTCGACGACGAATTGCAGGTTCATGTCGCGCCTCCTTTCCCAAGATCGGGGCGGCGCTGGCCAAGGTAGAGCTCGGCGACGACAGGATCGTTCCAGAGCTCGGAGGCGATGCCCTGGTGCCGGTCCTTGCCCTCGACCAGCACGTAGGCGCGGTCGCCGATCGTAAGCGCTGCCTTGGCGTTCTGTTCGACCAGCAGAATGGTGACGCCGGATTTGCGAATACCGGCCAGCATCTCGAACACCATCGCCACGAATTTCGGCGACAGGCCGGCCAACGGTTCGTCGAGCACCAGCACCTTGGGATGGACGATCAACGCACGGGCGACGGCCAGCATCTGCCGCTGTCCACCCGACAGATTGCCCGCGGCCGTTCTGCGCTGACGGGCGAGATCGGGAAAGGCCGCATACATTTCCTCGATGCGGGCGGGGACCTCGCGCGGCCTCAGGATGCCGCAGGCGACCCTGAGATTGTCCTCGACCGACATCAGCGGGAAGATGTTTTCTGTCTGTGGCACGAAGGCAAGGCCAAGGCGGACCATGGTGTGGGCGGGCGACGCCGTGATATCCTTGCCGTCCAGCAGAACCGTGCCGCCGGTGATCGGGACAAGGCCGGCGATGGCTTTGATAAGGCTCGACTTGCCGGCGCCGTTGGGACCGAGAACGACGACGATCTCGCCCTGGTCGACGGTGATCGAAGCGCCGCGCACGATCGGAACGCCGGGCTCGTAGCCGGCTTCAAGGTCGCGGACATCGAGTACCCTTTGTCTCATGCCGCGCCCCCGAGATAGGCCTCGATGACGCGCGGGTCGCGCGCCACTTCGTCCGGAGTGCCTTCGCACAGAAGCTGGCCGCTCGCCATGACCAGCACGCGGTGGCAAAGCCGCGTCACCATGTCGATATTGTGCTCGATCAGCAGGAAGGTGATGCCGCGCGCATTGATGTCGCGGATGCGGTCGATGATGATCTCGAGCAGGGTTGCGTTGACCCCGGCCGCCGGCTCGTCGAGCAGGATGATCGCCGGGTCGGCCATCATGACGCGGGCCAGCTCGAGCAGCTTGCGCTGGCCGCCTGAAAGCACGCGCGCCGGCTCGTGCGCGAGGCGAGCAAGCGTGACGAGCTCGAGCAGTTCGACGGCTCTTGTCTCGGCAGCCCTTTCTTCGGCAGCGACCCGCCGGGGCATCAGGAAATTGGCGAGCAGTTTTTCTCCGGCCTGCCCTTGCGCGGCCAGCATGACGTTTTCGATCAGCGTCAGGTTAGGCAAGGGCCGGGGGATCTGGAACGTGCGGCCAAGGCCGCGGCCGATGCGGCGATGGGCTGCTTCCCCCGACACCGATACGCCGTTGAGGAGGATTTCGCCGCTGGTCGGCAGAATGCTGCCGGCGAGCAGGTCGAACATCGTGGTCTTGCCGGCGCCGTTCGGGCCGAGAAGGCCAAGTATTTCGCCTGGCCGGACGTCGAACGAGACATTGTTGACCGCGACCAGGCCGCCGAAGCGTCTGAGGACATTCCTGGCCGTGAGGACCGGCGTGCGGATCTCCTCCTGCCGTTCCGTCGTGTCGCTCATCAATCCCTCTGGCCGAAAAGCGATCTTCGTCGCCTATGATTTGATTTGTGATCACACTTGCTTTGATCACGCTATTCGGCTTTAATTTCTTCCGCAAGCCGAAAACGGCCAAGACCGGGATTGCCCATGCAGAAGGCCGCCATCGAAAAGAATAATGAGGTGATCGCAGCCCAGCTTACGCCGGTCGGCCGCGAGACCGTGCAGGATCGCGTCTATTCGGAGCTGCGCCGCGCCTTGATCGGCGGCCTTTTCGAGCCGAGCCAAGTTCTGACCATTCGCGGCCTCGCCGACGCGCTGGTCACCAGCACCATGCCGGTGCGCGAGGCGCTCGGACGGCTGATCACTGAGAAGGCGCTGGAGGCGCTTCCCAACCGCTCGGTTCGCGTGCCGCCGATCACGCTGGAGCGCATCGACGACCTCTTGCGGGCTCGCTCCCTGATCGAGGGTGAAGCGATCGCCCTGGCCGCCGCGCGCATGAACGCGCGCCAGATTGCCTCGGTCGAAGCCATGCTCGGCGAGTGGGACGAGATGCGGGCGCTGGAGCACAAGAAGGATATCGACCGCGAGGCGACGCTCAACCAGAGCTTCCACTTCGAGATCTACCGATGCTGCGGTTCCGCCGTGCTGATCCCGATGATCGAGAGCCTGTGGTTGCAATCCGGGCCTTGCATCCGTGTTGCCATCTACGCCTTCTCCGACGCCGGCGAGGTCGATACGGCCCACTACCACCGCAGCATCGTCGCAGCGCTTTCAAGGCAGGATGCGCAAGCGGCGCGCGAGGCTCTGGTGGCCGACATCAGCCGGCCCTTCGCCTTTCTGCGCGACAAGCTCCAGTCCGCAAGCAAGGAAGGATTGAGGGCATGACGGCGCCTGGCATCAGCATCACCGAGCCACGCTCGAAGCTGTCCGTGACTGCGCTGCTGTTGCCTGAAAAGGCGCCCGAAAACGCCGCCTTCCTGCTGGCCTATCTCGAGCAGCCGCGCGTCGTTGCCGGCATCCATGCGATGTGGACGGGGCCTGAGATTTCCTGCCCGGTTCCGTCAGCCGATCTTGAGGGCCAAACCTATGCCAGGCCCTTGCCGGCGGAGAACGCAACGCTGACGCCGCAGCCGGGCGACATCGTGTTATCCTACGTGCCGCCGCGCATGTGGGGCGGCAACCCGGATGCCATCTTTGACGTCGGCCTGTTCTACGGAGCGGGTGCACGCCTGCTGTTCCCGATCGGCTGGCTTGCCGGAAGCGTCGTCGCGCAGGTGGTGCCTGAGGAGCGCGATAAATTCGCAGCCGCTTGTGGCGTGATCCGCCGCAACGGTGCCTGCGACATCACCTTTACCCGGGTGGATATCTGAATGGCTGAGAGCGACGACAGTTTTGAACTCTTCGACCTTCGCGTCGAGGCGGTCATTCCTGAGGGCAAGCCGATCTATTGCGGCGCCAAATCAGGTGATTATTTCGAGCTCAAGGGTGAGATACTGTCGATGCCGGCGGGGCAGGGTTTTTCGATCTATTCCATCGCGGCTGTGTTGCCGCTTCTAGCAGCAAAGCAGCGCCCGACCCACAGGAACGACTGGATGACATCGGATGCGGAGATCGCTTGTCCCGATCCCAATTGCGCCAGCCGGCTGCGGATCATCAGGACCGGCAAGCGGCGGTTCAGCCATGCCGAAACGACGGCGGTGCCGCTGCCCAGGAAGAGTGACCAGAGATGACTGCGAAGGCATTCGAGCTCAGCCCCGGCTATGTGATCTCGCGCGTCATTCGCGGCGGCTGGCAGCTTGCCGGCGGGCACGGCGCGATCGACCGCCAACAGGCGGTAACCGACTTGATCGCCACCTTCGACGCCGGCATCAGGACCTATGATTGCGCCGATATCTATACCGGCGTCGAAGAGCTGATCGGCGCAGCGCGCCTGCGCCTTGCCAATGAGCGTGGCCTCGACGCTGCCGCCAAGATGAAGGTGCACACCAAGCTGGTGCCTGACCTCGAACGGCTTTCCACGATGACCCGCGACTACATCAGCAGCATCGTCGACCAGTCGCTGCGGCGCTTGAAGACTGAGCGGCTCGATCTTGTGCAGTTCCATTGGTGGGACTATTCGGTGCCCCGCTATGTCGATGCGATGGGCTGGCTCGACGAAATCCGCAGGGAAGGCAAGGTGCGCAACATCGGCGCCACGAACTTCGACACGCCGCGGCTGGCCGAGATCCTGGCCGCAGGTGTGCCGCTGGTCAGCCAGCAATTGCAATATTCGGTGCTCGACCAGCGGCCGGCCAACAGCCTTGCAGCACTCGCCAGCCAGCATGGCGTCAGTTTCCTCTGCTACGGTTCGGTGGCGGGCGGCTTCCTCAGCGAAAAATGGCTTGGCGTTACCGAGCCGCAAACGCCGCTCGAAAACCGGTCGCTGGTCAAATACAAGCTGATCATCGATGATTTCGGCGGCTGGGAGCTTTTCCAGGAGCTGCTTCGCACACTGAAGACCGTCGCCGACCGCCACGGCGTCGATATCGCCACCATCGCCAGCGCCTGGGTGCTGGAACAGCCGCAAGTGGCGGCCGTCATCGTCGGCGCCCGCAACCAGGCGCACGCCCTTGCCAATGCCAGAATCATGGACGTCGCGCTTAATGCTGAGGATCGGGCGCGGATCGCCGCCGTGATCGCGCAAAGCCGCGGCCCCACGGGCGATGTCTACACATTGGAACGCGACCGTCACGGCCGCCACGGCTCGATCATGCATTACAATTTGAATGCAGGCAGGAAATGAGTGCGGCCATGGATGAGAAGCCTTCCTTGCTTTCCCGCGCCAGCGCCGAGGTGGTCGGTCTCCACCGCTCCTTCGTCGACTGGTTCAATGCGGCGAGTGCGAACGATGCAGATTTCAACCGCTTCGAACGCGTCATGGGCCAAGGCTTCCAGATGGTCGCACCGGACGGCCAGCTCCTCGATCGTGACGCGGTGCTCAACCATATCAGGGCAAGCCGCGCCACCTGTGACGGCGATTTCACCATCTCGATCGAGGATATCCGGGCTGGGTGGCAACAAGGCGACACGATCGTCGTCAGCTACATCGAAGCGCAGCAGCGCGCCGGCAAGCACAGCCGCCGCCGCTCGAGTGCCGTTTTCACCACCAGTTCATCGGCGCCCAACGGCGTCGAATGGCGACATCTGCATGAAACCTGGCTGCAGATGCCTGAAGGCTGAACAGGCTCAAGACATCAATGAGAGTCGTGTAACGAAAGGGGAACAACAATGAAAAAGACCATACTTCAGATCACCACCGCGCTCGCTCTGCTGACAGCGGCCGGCGCAGCGCACGCCGCCGATTGCAAGATCACCGTCGGCCTCGTCATGGAACTGACAGGCCCGGCCGGCGAGTACGGCCAGGCAGGCGCCAAATCGGTCGAGATGGCATTCCGCGACATCAACGATGCTGGCGGCGTGCGCGGCTGCGATCTCGCGACCGACACGCGCGACAGCCAGAGCCAGGGCAACATCGCGGTCGACGCTGCGACGCAGCTCGTGCAGGTCAAGAAGGTGCCGGTGATCATCGGCGGCATCATCTCTTCGGTGTCGATCCCGATCCTGACCTCGGTCACCGCTCCGGCCAAGATCGTCCAGGTCTCGCCAGCCTCTTCGTCGCCGACGCTGACGGCGCTCGGACGCGACGGCAAGACCAACGGCATTTTCTTCCGCACCATCACCTCGGACGCACTGCAAGGCGTCGCCGCCGCCAAATACGCCATGGACAAGGGTTTCAAGAAGCTGTCGGTCATCCACGTCAACAACGACTTCGGCGTTAACATGGTGGCGGAATTCTCACGCGCCTATAAGGCGCTCGGCGGCACCATCGTCTCCGACACGCCCTACAATGAAAAGCAGTCGAGCTATGCCTCGGAAGTGACCGCGGCAATGGCCGGTGAACCGGACGGGCTTTATCTCGTCAGCACACCTGTCGACGGCGCAACCATCGCCCGTACCTGGATTTCGCAGGGCGGTGTCCAGAAATTCCTGCTCAATGACGGCATGAACAGTCCGGACTTCATCGAATCCGTCGGCGCCGACTATTTGAAGGACGCCTATGGCACGTCCTCGGGCACCAGCCCGACCGCATCGACCGAATATTTCACCAAGAACTACAAGGAATTTTCGGGCATCGAACCTTCGAACCCGGCGGCCGACCGATCGTATGATGCCGGCGCTATTGTCGGCTTGGCCATCGCCATTGCCGGCTCCGAGGATCCGGCCAAGATCAAGGATGCGATGTACAAGGCAGTCGACCCGGCCGGCACGCCGATCTATGCCGGCAAGGACGAGTTCGCCAAGGCGCTCGGCCTGATCAAGGAGGGCAAGCCGATCCGCTACGAAGGCGTCATCGGTCCGGTCGCCTTCGATAAGTATGGCGACATCACCGGCCCGTTCCGGCTCTGGAAGATCGTCGACGGCAAGGTGACGACCGACGGCGAAATGACGACGGATGACGTCAACGCCTTGCAGGCGAAGCTTCAGTAGATTGCCTATGTCTTGTCCGGCATCGATCCCATTCCATTGAGGTTGATGCCGGACACTTGCAGGTCCTGCTGCCGCTTAGGCCGGCCCGCAAATGACCACCGAACCAGCCGTCGGCATGATCCAGGGGCAGGCATAGTAATCGGTGATGCGATTTATGATCCCGCCGGCGGCTTCGATCCGAACCGGATGGGCAGGCTTCCAACCGTCTTCGCCATGGTGGAGCACGAGCAGCACCGCCTCGCCATCAATCTCGCCAATCGCTATTTTCCAGGCCGTCGAGGCTCTTTCGTATTCGACGAAGTAAGGTGATTCCGACAGCCTGCCCTTGAAGCAATCCGCGACCCGCAATTGTGCGTCGGCGCTGGTCAGCGCCCGTACGCCGTCCCAGTCGCGGCGGTTGAACAGTTCGACATAGCGCCTGAGCAATTCCAGAAGTTCCGGATCGCTTTGGCGCTCCGAACGGACGATTGGCTCGCCCGACAAGGCGGCCAATTTCGAGCGGCCACGGCTCAACGCAGCTTTGACGCCACCCACTGTCGAGCCGACGAGATCGGCGATCTCTTCCAGCGAATAGTCGAAGACATCCTTGAGCAGGACACAGGCGCGTTCCTTGGGCGGCAGGTGGATCACCAGCCGTTCGATCGCGCGATCGGCGCCCTGGCCCGCCGGCTCGAC
The DNA here is from genome assembly GCF_055811815.1 of Mesorhizobium sp. WSM4836. NCBI lineage: Bacteria > Pseudomonadati > Pseudomonadota > Alphaproteobacteria > Hyphomicrobiales > Phyllobacteriaceae > Mesorhizobium > Mesorhizobium sp. WSM4836. The sequence goes on along the minus strand of NZ_JBVVQF010000005.1, from coordinate 180,110 downwards.
CGGCAGGATGATCTCGTCCTCGGCGAAATTGGCCTCAGCCTGCTGGCGCACCTGCCGGCTTCGCAGGAAATCGATGCAGCGATTATGCGCAATGCGAAACAGCCAGGGGCGAAGGGCGCTCGCATCGTCCAGCTTCTCGATCTTCCGATACGCCTCGAACAAGGCTTCCTGCATGACGTCTTCGGCGTCGAGCGCCGAACCGGTCATGCGTGCGCAGTAGCGGTGCAGCCGTCCACGCAAATGCGCGACCGTCTCCAGAAAGCCGGCGTAGCGGACGTCGAAAAGCCCGGTCGGGTCAAGTCTTGGCTGCATCTTCATGGTACACGATCACAGCGGGACATAGGTCAGCGTAATGACCCCGTTCTTGAAACGGTGCGTATCTATAAGCTCCAGCTTGACCAGGGACGGGTCGACATCCTGGAAAGCGCGTTTGCCACGGCCGACACGGATCGGCACGATCGAGAGCTGATACTCGTCGACAAGCCTGTTGGCGAGCAGAGTCTGGTCGAGATTGCTCACTCCATACTTCAATATGTTGTCGCCGGCCTGTTGCTTGATCCTGGCAATTTCGGCAGCGACGTCGCCTTCGATCAGCGACGCGTTCCAGCTCACCTCCTTGAGGCTGCGCGACGCGACGAGCTTCTTCAGCCCGTTCATGCGGTCCATGTACTTGCTGCCTTTGACCTGCGGCCAACGCGCCGAAAACATTTCATAGGTGACGCGGCCGAGCAGGAAGAAATCCGCCTCGCTGGCCTTTTCATAGGAGTGCTCCGTCATCTCCTCGTCGAAGAAGGGCGAGGCCCATTCCATTGGCGCCTCGATGACGCCGTCCAGCGAAATGAAGCTGCCCACGATCAATTTTCTCATCGCGTGTCTCCGGTTGCGCAATAGACATCCGTCGGACCCAAGGAACCGGCGAAAACGAAACCGGCCCGCGGATGACCACAGGATGCAGTGCCTAAGACGTCTCCGGTTCGACTTTGGATACGCGTGAGGATCGTTTGAGTTAATAGAGCGGCTTGGCCATGTGCCGGGGCGTCGGCCATTCCGTCGTAATCCCCGGCTGCACCGGCCGCTCCAGATAGGTCGACAGCACCACGTAGCTTCGCGTCGAAGTGACGCCGGGTGTTTCGTAGAGGCGCGACAGCAGGCCTTCGAGCGCCCGCGTGTCCTCGGTACGGACCTTGATCAGCATGCAAGTGTCGCCGGCCACCGAATGGATCTCCTCGACTTCGGGATGTTCGGAAATCGCCATCAGCTCCGGCGTCTTGCCCCACCCCTTGGTGTCGATATGGACGAAGGCGAGCAGCGGCTTGTGCACCGCCTTTGGATCGATGATTGCCGCGGTGTTGCGGATGGCGCCGTTCCGCCGCAGGCGCTTGACGCGTTCATGGACTGCCGGCGGCGAAAGGCCGACGCGGTCGCCGAGCTCGGCATAGCTGATCGTGGCGTCGTCGACCAGAACGCCTAATATTTTTCGGTCGGTTGCATCAATATCGCGGGCGGCAGGTCTGTTCTGCGGAATGCCATCTGTTTCTTCATCCATGTGGATATTCCTTATTGATACAGAATTTAATACGGCCATTATTGCCATATGTCGAACACTGATCAAGTCGCCACATTCGCAGCGGCCGCCAAGCCGCCAATCCCGGCACTCGCTTACCTGCTGACCGGGTGCATTGCCGTGATCGGCTCGAACTCGCTGGTGCTCGGTCCGATCGCACCGGCCGTGGCCGCGTCGTTCGGCACAAGCGTGCCGGCGGTTATGATCGCGTCCGCCGCGTTCGGGCTCGGTACGTCGGCAAGCGCCTTGTTCCTGGCGCGCTACATCGACCGGCTCGGCGCCCGCCGCATGCTGCAAGGGGCCTTGCTGCTGCTGGCAATTGCGCTCGTCGCCAGCGCCGCTGCGCCGACAGTGACGGGGGTGGTCGCGGCCCAGCTGCTCGCCGGCATCGCTGCAGGTGTCGCCATGCCGGCAATCTACGCCAGCTCCGCCGCGATTGCGCCACCCGGTCGTGAAAGCGGCACCATAGGCGTCGTGCTGACCGGGTGGACGCTGAGCATGGTCGCCGGCGTTTCGCTGTCGGCCGTACTTGCCGATCTGGTGCATTGGCGCGCCGTTTTCGCGGCGGTCGCGGTGCTCGCAGCACTCGCATTGGCCAGCCTGTCTCTGACGTCGCTCAGCGACGTCAGGAAGAGCGGTCCGGCGCCGACGCCACTGAGCGCCTTGGGCGTTCCCGGCATAGTGCCGCTTCTGGTTGCCTGCGCCGCCTTCATGACCGCGTTCTACGGTGTCTATGGCTATCTTGGCGATCACCTTCACAATGGCCTGGGACGGCCGGTCAGTGCCAACGGGCTGGCCGCACTCGCCTATGGCGTTGGCTTCGGCACGGCCGCACTTCTTGACGGCGTTATCGACTGCCTGGGCGCGCGGCGTGTCATGCCGTTTGCCTACCTGCTCGTCGCGGCCGTCTATGTCGCGATTGCCGCCGCGAGCAGTAGTTTCCATCTGACCATAGCGATGATAGCCGTCTGGGGCCTTGCCAATCATTTCGGGCTGAACGTCCTGGTGATGCGCCTCTCGGCGCTCGATCCTGCGCGCCGCGGCACTATCATGGGATTGAACAGCGCGGTGACCTATCTCGCGGTGTTCGTCGGCACCACGGCGTTCGGACCGCTTTATTCCACATTCGGTTTTGCGGCATCGGCGGTGGTTGCAGCTTTGCTCATGCTGATCGCGGCTGCGGCAGCGGCGTGGCGTTCGCCGAAGCTATAGCGCAGCAAGGCTTGCGTCTCGGTTCGGTCCTTCGATAGATGCTCGTTGGATGGACAATACAACGCTTGAGACAACCGCCGATCCCTTGCCGCATGAGCTGGCTTTTCTCGGAGAGCGGCTTACGGCGTTCAACGACAGTGATGTCGGTGCCTCCGGCAGGAAGACACTGGCCGTGTTCGCGCGCGATGAGCACGGCGCTATTGTCGCCGGCATCTCAGGATACACCGCCTGGGGCTGGCTCTATGTGCAATGGCTCTGGGTCGATGAGCGGCTGCGCGGGCAGCGCATGGCCGGCCGGATGCTCGAGGCAGCCGAGAGGGAGGCAATGGCGCGCGGCTGTCACGGCGCCTGGATCGACACGTTCAATCCCAAGGCCGCCAAGGCCTATGAGCGCCAGGGCTATCTGCCATTCGGCGTGCTTGCCGATTTTCCCATCGGCCGCAGCCGCATCTTCCTGCAGAAGAGGTTGTTGGCTTGATTAGCCGGCAAGGCGTCCGCCACGCATCGGCTGTGGCACGCCGGTCGTGCTGGGGAAGCTGATCGGCAAGCCCCTGAGCACGCGCACCGCCAGGAAGGCAAAACACTCCGCCTCCACCGCATCGCCCTTCCAGCCGAGCGCCTCGGCCGGAACCGCTTCGACGCCGGCGCGGCTGGCAAGCATGGCCATGATCGTTGGGTTGTGTCGACCGCCACCGCTGACCACCAGCCGCTTCGGCCGGCGCGGCAGAAGATCGAGCGCCTTGCCGACCGCGGCCGCGGTGAAGGCCGTCAGCAGGGCAGCGCCATCCTCGGCATTCATCCCGTCCGCCATCGAGGCGCCGAAATCGAAACGGTCCAGCGATTTCGGATAGGGTTTAGTCAAGTAGGGGTGCTGCAGGAGCTTGGCCAGCCGTGCCTCGTCGACCGTCCCAACGCGAGCCAGCGCGCCGTCGCGGTCCATGTCGCCGAGCCCCTTCGATTTGATGAAATCGTTCAGTGGCGCGTTGGCGGGCCCGGTGTCGAAGGCAACGACATTGTTCTTGCCGTCCCACCAGGTGATGTTGGCGACGCCGCCGAGATTGAGCACTGCCGTGTCGCCGCCGGCGTCGGCCTCGCGCAAAAGCGCGGCGTGATAGGCGGCCGAGAGCGGCGCACCCTGGCCGCCGGCGCGCATGTCGGCCGAGCGGAAGTCATAGGCGACTTTGGTGCCCAGGATGGCATGCATCAGTTCGCCGTCGCCAAGCTGGCGGGTCTGGCCCAGTCGGCCCACTTCCGGGGCACGGTGCAGCACGGTCTGGCCATGAAAACCGACGACGTCGATATCGGCCATGGTCAGGCCGTGACTTTCGACAAGATCCTTGACCGCGGTGGATTGGGCGCGCGTCAGCGCCTCTTCTGCCTCATGGAAGATTGCCGGTTCCCGCCCGCTGAAATTCCAGCTCCTTGCCTGGCCAAGCGTCTCTTCCAGCAAGGTCCGGATCGACTGCGGGTAGGGGGCCAGCGTGTAGGTGCCGAAATCCGCGATCCGCTCGCCGTCGGTCTTGATCAGCGCGACGTCGATATTGCCGTCCAGCACAGTGCCGGTCATCAAGCCGACGGCCCACATTGGTTCGCTATTTACCATGATTGTCAGGCTCCGTTGACGAGATCGCCGACCGATTGCCGTAGAGATGCGATCCCGCTGTTGAAATGACGTGTCGGATGAATCCGATTGGTGAGCAAGGTCCATGCTCTGCCTTTGTCGAAGTCGATCCACAGCCCGGTGCCGGTGAAGCCGGTATGCCCGATGGTTTCGGGGCTACACAGCCGGCCGCCGGACCAGCCTTCGTAGGGCAGCTCCCAGCCATGGGTGCGGGTTGCCGACAAGGGCGTGCGCATCAGCGTTATCGAACGCTGCGACGCGCCGGTCCCGTCGAGCAGCCCTCGCGCAAAGTCGAGGACCGAAGCTGCCGTTCCGAACAGCCCGGCGTGACCGGCCCCTTGCAATGCCGAGCAATTGTCGTCGTGGACCTCGCCTGACAGCACGCGATGGCGCCATGTGCAGTCTTCGGTCGCCGCCGCTCGATCCGGTTCGGCGGAGAACGCGAAGCCTGGACCGGGATCCATGTGGCGAATGGTCTTGCCGGACAGGCGCTCCAGAACAAAGCCGAGCAGGATGAAGTTGATATCGGAATAGACCGGCTCCCCGGCCGGCCATTCGCGCTGCAGGACGAAAGCGCGCAACAGCTCGGGGTCGCGGCCGTAGGTGTAGATCGGCGCAACGGCGGGAAACGGTGTCTGATGGCCGAGGCACTGGCGAAAAGTCACCTTCCGTTCCCAGGCTCTTTCGTCATATTGGCGAAGGTCGGGCAGGACCGAAATCAGCGGTGCGTCGAGGTCGATGACGCCTTCTTCCGCCAGTGCCAGAATACGCGGCGTGGTGAAGGTGACTTTGGTCAGGGATGCCAGGTCGAACCATGTCCCGACATGCATCGGCCTTATCTTCGGCACGACTTGGGCTGAGCCGATTGCCCGGACGATGCGCTGACCGTCCCGGTCGACTATGCCGAGCACGCTGCCCGGAATGCGCGACGCAGCCACGGCCGCTTCGAGCGGGGCGAATGCGCAGTCGAAGAGATCATGGTCGATCAATTGCGGCCTCCGTCTGAAAGGCAGCGATGGGCTGTTCGTCTGACTCTGCATGCTTTCGGGTGATAATCATCACACGTCCACCCGTGCTCTATGATCCGGCCCGAATTGGTGCCAATTGGCCGGGCCCGGCTCAAATCCCAGCGGACGCACGAGCGAGGGGACCTGGCGCGTATCAATTTCGAAACGTTCATGCCGCCGGTCTATGGAGGGAACGGCCGCTATAAGCTGTTTGGTATAGGAGTGCTTCGGCTCCGACAGCACCGATCTGGCATCGCCGATCTCGACGATCTGGCCGGCATAGATGACCGCGATGCGATGGGCGATCCGCTCGACGACAGCCATGTCATGCGAGATGAACAGATAGGCCAGCCCGAATTCACGCTGCAGCTCGATCAAAAGCTCCAGCACCCTGGCCTGCACCGACACATCGAGCGCCGAAACCGCTTCGTCGAGGACGACAACCGAAGGATTGAGCATCAGCGCGCGAGCGATGCACAGGCGTTGCCGCTGGCCGCCGGAGAATTCGTGCGGATAGCGCTGCAGGCTGTTTTCCGGAAGGCCGACGCGTTTCAACAGCGCGGCCATTTTCGCCCGCGTTTCAGCAGTTGTCCGTCCGCCGGTAGCGATCACCGGCTCTGCGAGGATGCTTTCGACGGTGAGTTTGGGATTGAGCGAGCCATAGGGATTCTGGAACACCATCTGCACGGGAAGGGCGCTCTGCCCGGCGGCGGCCCTACGCGCGCTGGCCGAGATTGTGCCGCGCGTCGAGCGCACCAGCCCCAGAATCGCGCGGGCGGTGGTGGACTTTCCGGAACCGCTCTCGCCGACGACCGCCAATGTCTCGCCCGGCATCAGCTCGAAATCCACACCGTCCACGGCATGGACGGCACCGCTGGTACGGCTGAGAAAACCACCCTTGACTGGAAATCGCACCACGAGGTCACTGACCTTCAGCGCCGGCTCGGCAGCTTTTTGCTTTTCGCGTTGCGCGTCCCTGCGTGTCGCACTGCCGCCGCTGAAATGCGGCACCGCATGCAGCAGATGCCGCGTATAGGGATGCCGCGGATCGTCCAATATTTGGTTCAGCGCGCCCTGCTCGACAGCTTCTCCGCTTTGCATCACCATGATCTTGTCGGCGATGCCCGCAACCAGACCGATGTCGTGGGTGATGAAGATCATCGACATCCCGGTTTCCTGCTTCAACTCGGCGAGCAGCGCCATGATCTGCGCCTGCACCGTAACATCCAGCGCCGTCGTTGGCTCGTCGGCAATGAGCAGGCGCGGGTTGCACGCGAGCGCCATGGCGATCATCACCCGCTGCAGCATGCCGCCCGAAAGCTGGTTGGGCGTGTATTTCAGCCGCCGTGCAGCGTCGGGAATACGCACGCGGTCGAGCGCGTCCTTGGCCGCCGCCGTTGCTTGCCGGCCGGTCAGGCCGCGATGCAGGCGAAACGATTCCTCGATCTGCCTGCCGATGGTCAGCACCGGATTGAGCGAGGTCATCGGCTCCTGGAAGATCATGCCGATTTCGCCGCCGCGGATCTTCGTCAGTTGCGGCTCGGCCGCGGCGGTCAGGTCGAAGATGCTGTTGTCGGCCAGCCTGAGCTTGATCGAGCCCGCGGTGATGCGGCCGCCGCCATAATCGACGAGCCGATTGATCGACAGCGCGGTGACCGATTTGCCCGAGCCGCTTTCGCCGACGATGGCCAGCGTCTCGCCATCGGCGAGATCGAAGCTGACGCCGCGCACGACCTCATTGGCTGACGGCTTTCGGCCGAAGCCGACGCGCAATCCGCTGACGGACAGCAGCGGGATCATGCGATCGATCTCCGCATCTTCGGGTCGAGGACATCACGCAACGCATCGCCGAGCAGGTTGAAACCGAGGATGCTGATCATGATCGCCAAGCCCGGGAAGATCATCAGCCAGGGAGCTGTCTCCATCAGTTTGCGGCTGTCGCTCAGCATCAGGCCGAGCGACGCGGCGGGCGGCTGCGTGCCGAGCCCGAGGAAGCTTAAGCCGGCTTCGGTCAGCAGCGCCCAGGCCAGTGCCAGGGTCACCTGGACCGTCAGCGGTGCCACCAGATTGAGCAGAAGATGCCGTGTCACGATGTAGTTCGAGCTGCTGCCGAACGTGCGGGCCGCATCGACGAACTCGCGCGCCTTGAGCGACAGAGCCGGACCTCGCACGACGCGTGTGAAGATCGGCGTGTAAACGATGGCGATGGCAATGACGCTGGTCGAGGTTCCCGGTCCCGCAACCGCGACGATCAGCAGCGCCAGCAGGATCGCCGGGAACGCCAGCAGAACGTCCATGATGCGCATTACCAGGCCGTCCCAGCGGCGCCCGAACCAGGCTGCCGCTAGCCCAAGCACGGTGCCGGCCGATGTCGCGAAGGCGACCGAAAAGAAGGCCACGATGAAGGACTGGCCGATCCCGGTCATCAGCCGGCTTGCGACATCGCGGCCGAACAGGTCAGTGCCCATCCAGTAGGTGCTGTCAGGCGCATGCAGCCGCTCGACCCGGTGCTGCGTCAGTGGATTGTGCGGCGTCAGCCCCAGCATGCCAAGCACGGCAAGCAGCAGATAAAGCGCAACGATCGCACCGCCGATGCGGCCGCTGGGATGCGCAAGTATAGCTCGCAAGGTCGCCATCAGTGCTCGCTTAGCCGGATACGCGGGTCGAGCGCGACATAGGCGAGGTCGACGAGGAGATTGACGATCATGAAGTTGAAGGCGATGAACAGCGCGCTTCCCTGCACCAGCGCGTAGTCGCGCTGCAGGATGGCATCCAGCACCATGCGGCCGAGACCGGGCAGCGCAAATATCTGCTCGACGATGACTGCCCCGCCCAGGAGATAGCCGAACTCTATGCCGCTCAGCGTCACGACCGGGATGAGCGCGTTGGGCAAAGCATGCCGCCAGATGACGCGGCGCGCCGAGACGCCCTTGCTGCGCGCCGTCCTGACATAATCATCGCTGAGCACATCGAGCATCGCCGAACGCGATATGCGGGTCACCGAAGCTGCGAAGGCAAAGCCGAGTGTTACGGCAGGCAGGAACAGCTGGCTGAGATTGCGCAGCGGGTCCCGCCACAGCGGCGAAAACTCGCCCATCGCCGGCAAAACGCCAAACCCCGCCGACAGCGTGTAGATGATCAGCAGGGCAAGGACGAAGTTCGGCGTCGACTGGCCGATCATTGCGACAACGCGCACGCCGAGGTCGGAAAGCTTCTCATTGTGGGTGGCGGCAAAGATCCCGGCCGGCATGCCGACGACAAGGGCGATGATCATCGACAGCAGCGCAAGCTCCAGCGTCAGCGGGAAGCGTTCGAGGATGACGCCGAGCACCGGCCTGCCATACGTGGACGAAATGCCGAGATTACCTTGGAAAAGACCAAGCAGCCAGCGCCAGTACTGGATAAACCAGGGCTGGTCGATGCCGAAATAAGTTGCAAGCGCATCGCGCTGCTGCGGCGTCAGCAGGCCGGCTTCGGTCCCCAGCATTGCCGTGATCGAATCGCCCGGAACCATCCGGATCGCCAGGAACACCACGATGGACACGCCAAGCAGGACGAGAGGGAAGGTCGCCAGTCGCCGCATCAGATAGTTCACGCGAAGAATATCCTCTCGTCCGGCATCGAAGCAGCTACTGGATCGTCACCTTGGCGAGGCTGAACAGCGAACCTGTCGGCACCGGTTCGAATCCTGCGATATTCTTCTGCTGTGCCGTATAGCTGTAGGACGTGTAGAGCCAGATCCAGGGCGACATCTCGGTGATGTGCTTCTCGAACTCGGTGAAGATCGCTTTGCGCTTCTCCGGGTCGGTCTGCGCGCGGCCCTTCTGCATAAGGCTGTCCAGCGTATCATCGATATAGTTCGCCACCTTCTGCAGATTGCCGGTCTTGGTCCAGTACCGGTTGTACATAGTGTAGGGATCGGCCCTGCCGCCGTTCAGCGCGACGGCCATGTCGAAATCGCCCTTCAGCCAGGCATCGACATAGACGTTGAGCTCCATCATTTTGATGTCGAGTTTAACGCCGATTTCGGCGAGTTGCGACTGGATCACCTGGGCTTCCGCCGCTGCCGTCGGCGGCTCGCCGGTGGCGCCGATCACGGTCGCCGAAAAGCCGTGGGCATAGCCGGATTCGGCCATCAACTGCTTGGCCTTCTCAATGTCGCGCTTATAGCAGAACAACTGGTTCGGATCGGTCGCCAGCGCCGGGATGGTCAGCGGGCCGGTGACTTTGCCTTCGCCAAGCGAGGCGGTGTCCAGCACTTCCTGCCGGTCGATGACGCAGGATATTGCCTGGCGCACCTTGAGTTCGGTCATCGGCTTGCGGGAGGGATTGAGCTGCAGCACGTGGTAGGCTAGCACCGGCACGCGGTTCAACTGCAGGCTGGCTTCCTTGGGCACCAGCGTGGCGACAAGCGGATCGTTGAGCAGGGCGAAGTCGATCTGCTTGGCGCGCATCGCCGCCAGGATCGCTGTTTCGTCCGGCAGCACACTGATCTCGATGCCGTCGACACCAGTCGCGCCGCCCGCCCAATCCTTGTTGGCGACAAGCACTTCCTTGGAATTCGGATCCCACTTTTCGAGCTTGAAGGGACCCGAGCCGACCGTCGTCGTGCCGATCGAGCCGGCCGTGATTTCGCTTGCCGGGACGATCGCCGCATTGACGTCGCTCATCGCCGTCAGGATCGGCACATCCGGCTGCGAGAGGTGGAACACGACGGTGGCTGGATCGGGCGTGTCGATGCTGGCGATCGAGAGAAAGTTGGCGCGCGCAGCCGCACCCGTCTTCTCGTCGAGTATGCGCTCGAACGATGCCTTGACGTCGGCCGAATTCACGGCGGCGCCGTTCTGGAATTTTGCTTTCGGATTGAGTTTGAAACTCAACTCCTTGCCGTCCGGCGAGAACTGCCATGAATCGGCAACCGCCGGCACGATCTGCAGATTGGCGTCGAGCCGCACCAGCGGTTCGTAGATCAGCTCCAGCAGCCGCAGCGAGGAGAATGCCGTCTGCTTGTGCGGATCAAGACCCGTGGCGTCCTGCGACCACGCCATATGCAGCGTCGCCGCGCTCGCCTGCACCGGCAGCGCGGCGATGCCAACCATTGCCGCGAGCGTCATGCCGGAAAGCAAGTTCTTGCCAATGTGCCGTACCATTGTCGTCTCCCATTATTGTTAAACCAGATGCCTTGCAGTTCCCCGGACCGCTTCAAAGGGACACATGCCTCGGAACATCGGCCCAGTATCCATGCGGTCTTACACCGTCTTTTCGCCTATCGCCTTGCGCAGGAAACCTCCCGCGTTGGCAAGCGCCTTACGTGCTTCTTCGACGCCCATGCCGGTGATCGTCACCAGGATTGCCAGTTTTACATCATTGCCGGTCTGATCGAGTGCCTGTCGTGCCTGCTGTGCCGCGCAGCCGGTCGTCTGCATCACGATCCTGACCGCCCTGGCGACAAGCTTCTTGTTGCTCGGATTGAGGTCCACCATCAGGTTCTGATAGCTCTTGCCGATGCGGATCATGCTGGCGGTAGACAGCATGTTGAGCACCAGCTTTTGCGCCGTCCCCGATTTCAGTCGGGTCGAGCCGGTGAGGACCTCCGGGCCAACCACCGGAGAGATGGCAATATCGGCAATGCCGGCAATGGTCGATCGAGGATTGCAGGACAACGCCACGGTGGTGGCTCCCACCTCCTTGGCATAGGTCAGGCCACCGATGACATAAGGTGTGCGTCCGCTGACAGCGATGCCGACGACCACGTCGTCGGCGGTCAGCTTGATGTCTTGCAGCGCCTTTATTCCCTGTTTCGGATCGTCCTCGGCGCCTTCCGCAGAGTGCATCAGCGCGTCGACGCCGCCGGCGATCAGGCCCACCACCATGTCCTCGGGTACGCCGAAGGTCGGCGGACATTCCGAGGCGTCGAGTACGCCGAGCCGGCCGCTGGTGCCAGCCCCAATATAGACAAGGCGTGCACCGTTCTGGAACGCGTTCACGATCCGGTCCACGGCCGTAGCAATATCGGGGATGACCTTCTCGACGGCTGACGCAACGCCTTTGTCCTCGTCATTGATCTTGCGCAGCACCTCGAGGGTCGGCAACAGATCGATGTCCATGGTTTTCGGGTTCCGGTCCTCGGAAACCAGCCGCTCCAGCTCCGACATCAACCCTTGTTCGACCACTTCGCTTACTTTCAAGTGCGACTGCGAGTAGGACTGTGATGCCCGCGGCAAGCGGCGTCCAGTGCCTGCACCTGGCCGTCGGCTCCGTACCGGCTGCGCCGGTTCTGTTTCGTTAACTTTTTAGAATTTGATATTCTCTCTGTCAACGGAAGAAGGAATATTATATTCCTTGTCGGGCAAGGCATCACTGGCGGTAGAGCGATTTTCTGGCCAGGATTATGGCTCCCGAAACCGCATCGCCGTCGGCCGGCTTCAGCCGTCGGCGGACGTCGGGAGTGAGCCATGGCTCAAGCGGGCTGGACAGACCTCCGAGCAGCGTAACCCGCGGCGCGCCTTTTTCGAACAGCACCCGCACGAACGTGTCGATCTGCTCGGCAGCGCCCTGCACGATCCGCCGACCGGCCGGATCGCCCTGGTCGGCATGGCGGATCACCATGGGCGCCATGGCGGCATAGTCGGTCGCGCTGGCGCGGTCCATCCAGGCCACCGCCTCGAACGGATCGTCCTTGAAGCGCTGCAGCACCTCGGCCAGCAGCGCCGTCCGCTCATGCCGGCCGTCATGGGCACGCAAGGCAAGCTGCACTGCCTTCAGTCCGAGATCGGCGCCGCTGCCCTCGTCGGAAATCGGAAAACCGTAGCCGCCAACGCGCAGGTCGCGCCCTTCGACAAAGCCGAGCCCGATCGAACCGGTTCCGGCTATGACGATGGCGCCGTCTTGACCCGAATGCGCGCCAAGGCATGCCGCGATGCCGTCGCTGACGAAGTCGATGCTCGCAAAGGGATGTTCGATGCCACGAAACGCCTCGAGCGCACCCTTACGGCCGATGCCGGCAACACCGATGCCGGCGCGGATCCTGGCGATTTCCGCCGCCGCGAACCCGGCCTCTTCGATCGCCGCGCCAAAGGCTTTGGCAATCGAGGCCCAGGCCGCCTCTATACCGAGCCGCGTTGTCGCCGGGCCCGACAGGCCTTGCCCGAGCACGGTTCCTGCCTCGTCTTCGATACGCGCTCGGCAGCCGGTTCCGCCGCCATCGACGCCCAGGAAATAATGCGGAGACGTCCCACCGGCACTCATTGCCTTATTCGTTCGATCTGGGCGCCACACAGCCGGAGCTTGCGGTCCAACTGCTCATAGCCGCGGTCGAGATGATAGACGCGGTTGATCGTCGTCTCGCCCTCGGACACCAGCGCTGCCAGTACGAGCGAGACGGAGGCGCGCAGGTCGGTCGCCATCACTTGCGCGCCCTTCAGCTTCTCGCCCCCGCGCACCAGCGCCATGGTGCCTTGCAGCTTGATATTGGCGCCGAGCCGCATCAGTTCGGGCACATGCATGAAGCGGTTCTCGAAGATCGTCTCGCGCAACAGGGAAGCGCCCTCGGCACAGCACATCAACGCCATGAACTGCGCCTGGAGATCGGTCGGAAAGCCCGGATAGGGCTCCGTCGTCACGTCGACGGCTCTGAGCGGCCCGTCTCTCGATACGATCAGCCCGCGGTCGCCAGGCCATATTTTTACACCGGCTGCTTCGAGCAGCTGGACGACGGATGCCATGTGCTCGAGCCGCGCGTGGGTCAGCTCGAGCTGACCGCCGGTGATAGCCGCTGCGACGGCATAGGTGCCGGCCTCTATCCGGTCCGGGATGATGTCGTGCGTGGCGGCGCGCCAGTCTGTGCTGCCCGCGATCAGGATGCGGTGCGTGCCAGCGCCCTCGATCCGCGCGCCCATGGCGCTCAGGCAGGCGGCGAGATCGGCCACCTCCGGCTCGCGGGCCGCGTTGAGTATCTCGGTCTCGCCGGTTGCCGGCGTCGCCGCCATCATCGCCGTTTCGGTCGCGCCGACCGACGGCGAGCTCAAAACGATGCGCGCGCCTTTCAGTCCGCCCGGCGCAGACGCGACGATCAGTCCGTTTTCGATCGCGATATCGGCGCCAAGCGCGGCAAGTGCGGCGACGTGCATGTCGACCGGCCGTGCGCCGATCGCGCAGCCGCCAGGCAGCGAGACCCGGGCATGGCCGAAGCGGGCAAGCAGTGGGCCGAGAACCAACACCGTCGCGCGCATGCGCCTGACAGTATCGTAGCTTATCTCCCTGGAGACGGCAGCGCTGGTGTCGATCGTCGCGGTGTGGGCAGATCTGGTGACCTTGGCGCCATGAAGCCTGACGACGCCGAGCATGTTCTCGACATCGGTCACGTCGGGCAGGTTGGTCAGCTGCAGCGGATACGGGCTGAGCAACGCCGCCGCTATTTGCGGCAAGGCCGCGTTCTTGGCGCCGGAGATCGTCACCGCGCCCTCAAGCCTGTGCCCGCCGACGATCCGCAATTTGTCCATGGCTCTGACCTAATCCCGAGCTGTCGGCGAGTCTACGATCTTTCATGTCCGAATCGTCGACATGCCCGAAGGCTGGGCCGCAATCGCACCGGTCGAGGTTTGACGGACCATTCTTGGCTGTCAATCAGAGACGGAATAATTTATTCCTTGGCTCGGCATTGTCGATGACAGGCAATGGGAGAACGCATGTCCGTCCTGAAGAAGATCGAGGCCAAGCTCGAAGTCATGGCGCCCGGCGACCGCGAGATCGGGCGGTATATCGTCGATAATCCCGACCAGATGCTCCGCCTGTCGACGGCGGGGCTTGCCGCCGAGATCGGCCGCAGCCAGTCGAGCGTCGTCAAGTTCAGCCAGAAGCTCGGCTATGCCAGCTATCAGGAGCTTAAGCTCGCCGTCAGCGAGGCCAAGTCGCAGGAATGGCACGTGCCGGCTGGCATGATCCACGGTTCGATCGAAGTCGGCGACAGCCATCGGGTCATCCTGCGCAAGCTGATCGGCAGCAAGCTTTTGTCGATGCAACAGACCGTCGCGGCCAACACCGAGCAGGAAATCGGCAAGGCCCTCGAAGCCTTGAACGGTGCGCGTCGCATTCATTTGGCCGGCGTCGGCGCATCCTCGCTGGTGGCGCGCGATTTTTCCTACAAGCTGATGAAGCTCGGCCGCAACGTGCTGCATGACAGCGACAGCCATGTGCAAATGGCCAATGTCTCGACGCTTGGACGAGGTGACGTGCTGTTCGCGCTTTCCTATTCCGGGGCAAGCATTGAAACCCTGCGGATAGCAGAACTCGCACATAAACGCGGCAGCATCGTGATCGCCGTCACCGGACTTCGCGACAATCCGCTGAGCCGGGTTGCCGACATTCGCCTCCACACGATCGCCGATGAAGAGCGCGCCCGCTCGTCATCGATAACCGCACGTGATGCACAACTGACGCTCACCGACCTGCTGTTCATCCTGCTCGTGCAGAAGCAGCCTGACGCCAATGAATACGTCCACAACAGCGAATTGGCCGTCTCGGTGCTGAAGGCTTAGCGGTCTTCGCGCCTCACCCGCTCTCGTCGTCCGGACGGCAGGGTCCTCAGGAGCGCCGGTGGTCAGCAAACAAACGTTGACAATATCATCTGTTGTTGCGACAGCGTTCAGCCTCGAATTTGACGGCCGCGTGAGACGATGGACGACCTTGGGGCACATGAACAAGCGGTTCTCGACTTGATCGCGGCGAACCCGTTCGCCGGCCAGCAGGATCTAGCGACGGCGCTCGGAATCGCCCGCTCGACCGTTGCCGCCCACATCGTGCAACTCATCAACAAGGGCTACATTCTCGGCCGCGGCTATGTCTTGCCGGCGTCCAAACGTATGGTCTGCATTGGCGGGGCCGTGCTCGACCGCAAGTATCACGCCAGGAAGGATCTGATCTTCGCGACGTCGAACCCGGTCGATGGCTATCGCAGCTTCGGCGGGGTTGCCCGCAACGTCGCCGAGAACCTTGCCCGTCTAGGTGTCGATACAAGCTTCGTCTCGATCGTCGGTGACGATGAAACCGGCCGCTCGCTGATGCGGCATTTGCGCGACCTCGGCGTCGATGTCAGCCAGGTCATCACCACCACGGAGCGGCCGACGGCCGAATACGCGGCCATCCTCGACCGCAACAATGATCTCGTGCTCGGCATTGCCGACATGGAGATCTTCGATCTGTTTTCGCCGTCCTATCTCGACCGCTTCTGGCCGCATCTGGCTTCGGCGAGATGGGTGTTCATCGACTGCAATCTGCCGGCTGCGACTATCGCAGCACTGATGTCACGCAAGCAGGGCGCGCGCTTCAAGCTCGCAGTCGACACGGTATCGGCGCCGAAATCAGCGCGCCTGCCGAAGGACCTGACCGGCATCGATCTTCTGTTCACCAATCATGACGAGGCCAATACGATGCTCGGCATGACGGATGCCGACAAGCGGTTGACACCAGAGGAAGCAGCAGCAGCGCTGCGCGCGGCCGGCGCTGCCGAAGTGATCGTGACCGTGGGCGCGCATGGATTTGCCGTTGCGACCGAGAGCGGTGTGACGACCATGCACTCCGTCCCGGCCCAGCCTGTCGATATCACCGGCGCCGGTGACGCGATGATCGCCGGCACTCTGTACAAGGTGCTTTCGGGTGAGCCGGTCGCTCATGCCGTGCGCACCGGCGCGCTGCTTGCCACGCTGACCACCGAGAGCGAATCCAGCGTCCATCCCGATCTGTCGCCGCGCTTCCTTGCCGCCGGCATGTACCGCATTCCTGCCTGAAAGCGAGATGATATGAAACCTTCCCTTGTCCACTTGAACGACGAAGTCGCTACCGCGCTTGATGAAGGCCGCGCGGTGGTGGCACTGGAATCGACCATCATCACCCATGGCATGCCCTATCCGGCCAATCTGGAAACTGCCCGTGGTGTCGAAACGGTGGTGCGTGAAAACGGCGCCGTGCCCGCCACGATCGCGGTGGTCGCCGGCAACATCAAGGTCGGGCTCGACGACCGCGAACTGGAAGAGCTGGCAGCCGCAAGCGACGTGGTCAAGGCCTCCGGGCGCGATCTTGCCGCTATCATGGTGCGTGGCGGCTCGGCCGGAACCACCGTCTCGGCGACGATGCGGATCGCCGCTCTGGCCGGGATCGGTATTTTTGCGACCGGCGGCGTCGGCGGCGTGCATCGCGGCGCCGAAGCCACTTTCGATGTGTCCGCCGACCTGACCGAACTCGGCCAAACTGGCACGACCGTCGTCTGCGCCGGAGTTAAGTCGATCCTCGATATTGCGAAGACGTTGGAATATCTGGAAACTCAGCGCGTGCCGGTGATCGCCTATGGGAGTGATGATTTTCCGGCTTTCTACATCCGCTCCAGCGGGCTCAAGGCCGACCATCGCCTCGATACCCCCGACGAGATCGCGCGAGCCATGCTGCTGCATAACGAGATGGAATCCGGCACCGGCATTCTCCTCGCCAACCCAATCCCCGAAGCGGACGCGCTCGATCCGGCCTTCATCGATGGCACGATCGCAGCGGCCGTTGCCGAGGCCGAGAAGCGCGGCATCGGACGCAAGGAACTGACGCCGTTTCTGCTCGCCCGCATCAACGAGCTTTCGCAAGGCCGCAGCCTGAAGGCCAACATCGCGCTGGTCCGCAACAACGCCGAGCTTGCCGCCCGCATTGCGGTGGCGCATGCCGAATTGAAGCTCATGGCAAGATAGGTCGGTTGTCGGCCAGCGCCGTCGGACTTCGATTTCAGCCCGGCGCGAGGTCAAAGATGCGCCCGGCGTTGAGGATGTTGTTCGGGTCGAAGGCCGCTTTCAAGCGGCGCATTGCCGCGATCTCTGCATCGCTGCGCACCAGATGCAGCCATTCCTTCTTGTCGAGGCCGATGCCATGTTCGGCCGAAACGCCACCGCCGGCGGCGGCGACACCGCGGTAGACGATGCCGCATGCGGCCGCCGGATCCACGGTGCGGACCTGGTAATGCAGATTGCCGTCGCCGAGATGGCCGAAGACGTAGATGTCGGCGCTCGGGTCGACGGCCTTGATTGCGGCTTCTGCTTCGCGCAAGAAAGTCGCCATTTTCGCCAGCGGGATGCTGACATCGACGCCGATCAGGCCTGCAATCGAAAACAGGAAACGGTTGGCCTCTTCCCGCACCGCCCAGAGCGCCCGGAATTCTCGCGGCGATTGCGAGACGACCACGTCGTCGATCACGCCATCTTCAACCGCCTGCATCAGCACCGCGGCAAAACGTTCGCCGTCGCGGTCGGGCTCGCTGCCCTGTATCTCGGCAAGCACATAGACGGGCGAGCCGGCGGGCAGCGGCGCCGGCGCGTCCATGCCGGCGATCATGGCGCCATAAAGCGGTGCGAAATTCACCTCATAGGCCGATAGCAAGGGCCCGAGCTTCCGCCTGAGCAGCGCAAGCAACGTGATCGCTGCATCGAGCGACGCAAGCGCGCAGAAGGCGTTGACCTCGGTGGCTGGCTTCGGATGCAGCCGCAGGCATGCGCGCGTGACCACGCCGAGCGTGCCCTCGCTGCCGATGAACAATTGGCTGAGGTCGTAGCCGGAGTTGTCCTTCGCCAAACCCTTGAGCGAGGTCAGGATACTGCCGTCGGCAAGCACCGCTTCCAGGCCAAGCACCTGCGCCCGGTACATGCCGTAGCGTAGCACGCGCATGCCGCCGGCATTGGTGACGATATTGCCGCCGACGGTGGCCGTGCCGCGCGCACCGATGTCGACGCCGAACAGCAAGCCGGCCGCATCGGCGGCTTCCTGCACTGCTTGCAGCGGCGCCCCGGCCTCGGCGATGATGGTCGCCGCCTCGCGATCGAGAGCCTCAATGGAAGCCATGCGCTCCAGCGACAGCACAGCTTCGCCGGGTTGGATGCGAGCGCCGCCGGCGAGCCCGGTCCGGCCCCCCTGGATCACAAGCCTCTGCCCCGCCTCATTGCAGAGGCGCAGTATGTCCGACACCTCGCCGGCAGTGCGCGGTCGCAGCACGACCTCCGGTGGCGTACCGGTCTTGCCATCGGGGTCTTCCCTGTAACGCGGCCCGGCCTCATCGGCCGAGACGATCGCCGACCGGTCCAGCCGGTTTTCCAGCCGCGATAGGAGTTCGCCGGTCAGCGGGGACAGAGCGCTCACGGATGTTGTCGTCATGCGCCGCTCCTGCAACACGCTGACGATAGACACGGACTGCTGTTTGTCAAACCTATGCGGGACTGCCAACAGTGGCTGCCTTCAGGTTCTGCCCTTCAGGAACTCGAGCACCATAGCCGCGGTCCAGGTGAAGCGATTGCCGCCGAGCGGTTCGCCGGTGAGCGGGTCATAATATTCGGCAAAGCCGCTCTCGGCGATCAGCTCGAGACTGGACTGGGTGATCCGTTGTGCGATTTGGCTGTGGCCGGCGGCGGCAAGGCCGTCGGCGATCATGTAGTTGACCACCAGCCAGACCGGGCCGCGCCAGTAGCGCTTTGGGTCGAGGCGTTCATCCTCAGGATCGTGCGAGGGGACGATGTAACGCGCTTTGCCGGCGATGCGCTCGATCGTTGCGGCGATGGCCGCTGCCCGGCTTTCCGGGATGGCCGAAAACACCGGCAGAATGCCACCGACCGACGCGCTGTCGACGTGCTTTCCGGCCACTCGGTCGAAACAAATGTACTGGCCATGCGCGTCGCTCCACAGCCGTTCCATTGCCGAAAGCCCCTTTTCGGCACGGGCGCGGTTGGCCTTGGCGATTTCGGTTTCGTGAAGGGCCTCGGCGAGATCGGCAAGGTCGGCGGCGGAACGGATCAGGATGGCGTTGAAGCCAGGATCGACGACCTGGAATGGCGAGGCATCGTGCAGCCGGGCGTTGTCCCAGCCAAGCCCGCGGAAATGCTGCAGCAGCCAGATATAGCGGTCATACTGTGCCTTGGTTGGACGATGCGCCGGATCGGCGTGCAGGATGTCGCGGCGGGTGTAGGGCTCGACGCCTTCGGTCGGCACGCGCTCGAACGCCTCGTCCCAGTCGATCGAGTTGTCGCGGCCGGACTCCCATGGGTGGATTATGGCGACCAGCCCTTCGCCGTTCGGGTCGCGATTTTCGTAGAACCAGCGGTGCCAGGCATCGATTTTCGGCAACAGCGCACGGGCGCGCTCGGCCGCCAGGGTCTTGTTCTTGGCCCGGTCGAACAGACGGCGCACGGCAAAGCCGGCGACCGCCGGCTGGGTGATGCCGGAGGTGGCGGTCGGACGGTCCGTTCCCCAGACCTCCGGCCCGGGGAAATAGCTGTCGTTCAGGACATGGAAGACGATATGCGGCACGATGCCGTCTGGCCACTGGTGGGCGAAGAGCGTGTCGATCTCGGTCCAGGCCCGAGCTTCATCGTAGTAGGCAAGACCGAGCGCGGTCAGGCAGGAATCCCAGTTCCACTGAAACGGGTATAGCCCCTTGGTCGGTATGGTGTAGGTGCCTTGGTCGTTTTCCCTGAGCACCTCGACGGCGCGGGTGATGGTTTCGTCGACAGCAAGAGATATCATCGGGGCGTTCGTACTTTCAGGATCGAAGGGGAATCAAAGGGCTTTGGTGGTTTCGGGATCGAACCAGCGGATGCGGTCGGGTTTGGGCGAAAGCCGCAGGTGATCGCCGACAGCGACCGTGGCATTCGATTCGAGGATGGCGCGAAAGATGCCGCCCTCGACATCGCAGGTGACCAGCGTGTGCGGTCCGAGCGGCTCGACAACGCGCACGATGGCGTGCAGCCCTTCGGTGCCGGCGTCGACATCCTCGGGGCGAATGGCGAATTCTATCGTCTGCTTGTCCGATTCGGGGCCAGGCAGCGTCAGCCCGGCGACGGTCCAGCCGCCGTCTGCCGCCTTCGTCGCCGGGATGAAATTCATCGGCGGGTTGCCAATGAAGGAGCCGACGAAGCGGGCCGCCGGATTGCGGTAGACCTCTACCGGCGAGGCGGCCTGGACGATATGGCCCTGATGCATGACGGCGATGCGGTCGGCCAAGCTCATCGCCTCGACTTGGTCATGGGTAACGTAGATGGTGGTGGTCTTGGACGCAGCGAGTACACCTTTGAGCTCGGCGCGCATTTCGAGCCGCAGCAGCGCGTCGAGGTTCGACAGCGGCTCGTCCATCAAGATCACGTCAGGCTCCATCGCCAGGGCCCGGGCCACAGCCACGCGTTGGCGCTGACCGCCGGAAAGCTGGCCCGAATAGCGCTTCAAAAGCTGCTCGATATGCATGAGCTCCGCGGTGCGGTTGACGCGCCCCTCGACCTCCTGCTGCGGCAGCTTCTTCATGCGCAGGCCGAAGGCGATGTTCTCGAATACGGTCAGGTGCGGAAACACGGCGTAATTCTGGAACACCATGGCGATGCCGCGCTCGCGCGGCGGCAGATGGTCGACGCGGCGGCCGCCGATCCAGACCTCGCCTTGGCTTGGCGTTTCCAAGCCGGCGACGATCCTCAGCAGCGTGGTCTTGCCACAACCCGAGGCGCCAAGCAGCACCATGAATTCCTGGTCGGCGATGGTCAAGTCGATCGAATGCAGTGCGGTGAAGCCGCCGAAGCGCTTTGCCACCCCTTTGATGGCGATCTCAGCCATCGGCGTTCTCTCTCGTGCGCGTCATCGGTTGGCGATCCCCCACATGGCGAACAGATATTTGCGAACGGCGAAGATGAAGATCAGCGCCGGAATGACCAGTGCCGCGCCACCGGCGAATTTGAGATAGAGCGGCGATTCGCCGAGGCTCTGCAGCAGGAAGGCGGTCAGCGTCCGGTTCTCGATCGTGAGCACTGCCGCGGCAAACACCTCGTTCCACGAGATAGTGAAGGCAAACACCGCCGATGCCGCGATGCCCGGCAGCGCCAGCGGTAGAATGACTTTTCGGAATGCCTGCAATCTCGTGCAGCCGAGCGTCCAGGCCGCTTCCTCCAGCTCGACGGGAATGCCGGAGAACAGCGAGAAGGTGATCAGCACCGCAAACGGCAGCGCCAGCGTGGTGTGGACCAGCGCCAGCCCGATCGCGGTGTCGTCGAGGCCGGTGCGGATGAACATCACCGCCAGCGGCAGTGCCAGCAGCGGCAGCGGGAAGGCGCGGGTCATCAGCACGAGGAAACGGAACGTTTCCTTGCCCGGGAATTCGAAGCGCGACAGTGCGTAGCCGGCGGGTGCGCCGAAGCCGATCGAGAGGAGCATCGTTAGCGTGGCGACGAGGACGGAGTTCCACAGCGCCCTGGCGACGCCGGCGAAATTGACGAAGAAAGAAAGGCTGCCGAAATCGAATGACGGGAAGAAGCGCTTGGGAAAGGCAGTCACCTCTTCCGGCGATGATAGCGCGTTGACGATCAACAGATAGATCGGCAGCAGCACCCAGACGCAAAGCAGGATGACGGAAGCGACCAGCAACCAGTTGCCGGCTTTGCGGGCCTCAGGCGCGGCGATCGACAGCTCCGCCATGGTGCTCATATGCGCGCCTCCTTCGGCACACGCAGCACCCGCAGAAAGAACAGCGTGAAGCCGATCGAGATGGCGAGGATGAACAGCGCCATGGCGGCGGCGACATTGCGGTCCTGCAGCGTGAACTGCCAATTGTAGGTCTCGCCCATCAGCACCGGCAGATTGGTGCCGCCGAGTGCCGCAACCACGGCAAAGACCTCAAACGCAAGGATGACGCGCAGGATGATCGCCGTCTGCAGGCTTGGGCGCAGCAGAGGCAGCGTGATCTTGATGAAGCGCTTCCACCGGCTAGCGCCAAAAACCTCGGCTGCCTCGTAATATTCCCGGGGGATCAGCCCCATGCCGGCGGCCAGGATGACCATCATGATGGCGGTCGCGCGCCAGATCTCGGCCAGCGCCACGGCAATGAAGATCGTCAGCTTGCTCTGGTATCCGAGAAACATGACCGGCCTGTCGACGACACCGAGGTTGGAGAGCAAGGTGTTGAGGAAACCGGACTGGTCGAAGATGGCGAGCCAGATCAGCCCGGCGGCGAGATCGGAGATGCCGAGCGGAATGGCGAAGATATAGAGCGCGGCACTGCGCCCGGTTTCGAGCCGCGACACCACCGTCGCCATCAGCAGCGCCATCACCAGCTGGATCGGCACGACGACGGCGCTCAGAAGCAGCGTATTGCGGACCGTGACCGGAAACTTCCAGCTGCCCGCCATGGTGCGGAAATTGTCGAGCGTAAAGCTGCCGTCGCGGGTGAACGCCTCGAAGGCGACCAGCGCGAACGGGTAGAGGAAGAAGACGCAAAGGAACAGCGTCGCCGGCATCAGCAGCAGATAGGGCAGGGCCTTGCCGTGCATGGAGCGCTCTCTGTTCGATGCTTGAAAAGGGTGGGCGCCCGGCGCGCTAAAGTCCGGACGCCCGGGGAGGATTCTTAATCGACCGGGCAGGCGCCTTGCGAGGGCTTGTCGGGCGCCCAGCACGGCGCCTTCGCCTGGTCGACGATCGCCTTCAGCGCCGCTGCCTGTTCGTCGAGTACGCCGCGCACATCCTCGCCGCCAAGCACGATGCGCTCGAAGCTGTCGGTGTAGATCTGATTGAACTTGCCGCCGAGGCCGCCAAGTCCCATCGGCAACAGCGCCGGCAACGCATCAGGAGCACCGGTCATGGTGGCGATCACCGGGCCGAAGGCCTTGACGGAGGCCGGCATGTCGTCGGGCAGCTTGACGTCGACGATGGGGAAGAAGTTTGTCGCCTTCAGCGTCGCGATCTGGGTTTCCGGTTTCAGCATATAGGCGACCAGCGCCTTGGCCTTGTCCATGTCGGGCGAGGTCTTCGGGACAGCGACGCCGGCGACCACCGGCATATAGCCGCGGCCTGCCGGGCCGGCCGGCGCCGGGAAGGCGACGAACTCGTCGGGCTTCTGGTTGAACGCGTCGGCAAGCCGCGCCACGTGGTCGAACGCCACCCAGACTTCGCCGGTCAGCAGCGGCTCCTGCATAAAGGCATAGTTGGTCGAGTTCGGGTTGGTGTACTGCCACAATTCCTTGAACTTGTTCCACGCCGTCTCGGCCTCCGCCGAGCGGAACTTGGTCACCATCGAACCGGTGTAGGACGGAAGGAGAAAGCCCTCGAAGAAGCGGTGCTTCAGCCCTTTCGGGCCGGCCGGAAAACCGAATTTGGGCGAACCGGTTTTTTCAGCGATGTTTTTCGCCCACTCGACGAGCTGGTCATAGGTGATGGCGTTGAGATCGGTGCCGGCCGGCAGATATTGCAGCGCCTGCTTGTTTGCCGCCATCAGGAAGGTGGCCTGCATCCATGGCAGGTACTTCTGCTCGCCGGTGCCGAGCATGCCGAGCTTCTTGTAGGTCTCGTTGACCTTGGCGCCACCGAGATCGACGCCAGAGAGATCGACAAGGTTCGCGCCGACGGTGGAGAAGTCTCCGTGCAGGCCGCCGAGCACGCCTATGGTGCCGGAGCCGGCCTGCAGTTCGGCCTGAAGGCGGGTGAGCCAGGGCCCGTCTTCGGCGACCTGATAATCGACCTGGCCATCAAACCCCTTCAGCACCTCGCCGCGCATTTTTTGCGTCTCCTCCACAGGTCGCGCCTGTGTCGACCAGAACAACACCTGCTGGGCTTGCGCAGCACCGGCAGCGAGCGACAGCGCCAGCACGGCGCTGGCCAATATCCGCAAAGCATTCATCGTCATCTTCCTCCCTGGTTGTGCGCCGCTAAGGCGTCAGTTCCGTCCTGTGGGTGCCGGGCCATGGCTTGCCCGCGACACGAGTGTCGGCCGGACCAGTCGCGTCAGTGGCGCCGCCGGCCTGTTGCCGATGACAGTCAGCAGCATTTCGCCTATCTCGCGCGCGCACTGCCGGATCGAAGCGTCGAAAGTGGTCAACCCCGGCGGCGCATAGGCTGAGGCGGCTATGTTGTCGAAGCCGATCACCGAAAGGTGGCGAGGAATGGCAAGTCCGGCGCGCGCCGCCTCTTCCATCACCGTCAGCGCCAGCTCGTCGAACAGCGCGATAATCGCCGTCGGCCGCTCGGTGGCGTGCAGAAGCCGGTTGATTGCCTGGATGCGGGCACCGCGATCGAAGCGCGGCGCCGTCGCCACGTCGAGCCTGACCGACGGATCGCCCCGGCGGGCGATAGCGGCAGCGAGCCCATCCTGTCTGAGATGGCGAAATGTCATCGGTTCGGAAATCGTCACCAGGCCGAAATGCCGGTGACCGAGATCGTAGAGCATGTCGAAGGCCTCGCCGAACGCGTGCGCGCCATCGGTATCGAGCCAATGGTAGGCAAAGTCACCGTCGATCAGCCGGCCATGCGCGACGAACGGAAAATTGCGTCGGCGCAGATAGGCAAGCCGCTCGTCGACCTCTGCGATGCGGGTAACGACGACGCCATCGGCCCGTCCGGATTCGACGACATGGCGAAGCACGGAAAGTTCCGACTGGCCCTGCGCCGCTGCGGCCAGGATCAGGTCGGAGCCGTGCGAAACCAAGCCTTCGCCGAGCCCGGTGACGAATTCGCCGAGGAAGGAATCGACCAGATTGGGGCCGCGGATCGGCAGCACCATGCCAACAAAACCGCTGCGGCCGGAGACCAGCGTGCGGGCTGCCGTATTCGGCACATAGCCGGCCAGGCGCGCGGCCTCGGTGACACGTTGGCGCGTTTTCAAGGCGATCTGCTCGTGGCCGGCAAGGGCGCGCGAAACGGTGGTGATCGACAGGCCGAGCTGCGCAGCAAGTTCCTTGAGGGTAGTAACGCGGGCCGGCATCGTTCCTCCCGAACGAGTTTGAAACGTTTGTAATCAGTCCAAGTCAAATTGCAAACGTTTTAAATGCGCGCAAGCGGTATTTGATTCTTGCCCGTTGATCCGCTTGGCCCTTTTTCGACCAAGACCGGGTTCTGCCAGCAAGCTCCCGGACGGAGATTTAAACGCAGCGGTTGCTTGACTCGAGCGATGCCTTGTGAAAAATTTTGCATCAACTGATAAAAATATCAAAGGGCGGAAATGGTTGGTTTTGGTAACGGCCTGCTGCGCGACGATGAGACAGGTATGGCAGCCCGTGCCGCCTGGCTTCACTATGCCGGCGGCCTGACCCAGTCGGAGGTCGCCAAGCGGCTCGGCCTAACTAGCCTCAAGGCGCATCGCCTCATCACCAAGGCCAATCAGGAAGGCCTGGTCAAAGTCTATATCGACGGCGAAGTCTCAGAATGCGTGGAACTCGAGGACGAGTTGTCCGGCCGTTACGGCCTAGACTATTGCGAGGTGGTTCCGGACTTCGATGCCGAAGACCTGCCGCTCAAGGCGCTCGGCATCGCCGGCGCGCAGTTTCTCAAGCGCGAGATCGAACGCGGCGAGGAGGCGCTGATCGGCGTCGGCCACGGCCGCACGCTGGCCGCCTGCGTGGAATATCTGCCGCGCATATCGGCCGGCCGGATCCGTTTCGTCTCGCTGCTTGGCGGCCTGACGCGCAAGTTCTCGGCCAATCCGCATGACGTCATCCACCGCGTCGCCGAGCGGACTGGTGCGGAGGCCTATGTGATGCCCGTACCCATGTTCGCCAACACGGTCGAGGATCGAACCGTGTTGCTCGGGCAGAAAGGCGTCAGCGATGTCTTTGACCTCGCCAAGTCCGCCGACTTGCTCATCGCCGGCATCGGCACCGCCGAGCGTGAGGCCTCGCTTGTCGCCACCGGTATGATCGAGAAGGGCGAGATGGAGGAGATCCGCCGCAACGGCGGGGTCGGCGAACTGCTCGGCCATTTCTTCGACGATGCCGGAAAGGCGGTTGCAACGACGCTTTCCGACCGGGCGCTGGCACTGGCGCGCGAAGACATCAGCAACCGCAGGATTGTCGCCGTCGCCGGCGGCAAGGTGAAGGTTCGCGCCATCAAGTCAGTGCTGGAGGGCCGTTATCTCACAGGCTTGATAACCGACGAGCGGACGGCGCGATCGCTCGTGGAACAGACGCCGGTCGGGTAGCCGGCAACCATTTCGTTGAAACTACCCTGTGGAGGAGAAGAGAAATGCATGAGAAAGAGAAAGACCTCATTGACGCGTTCCTGCGTGGACAAGTCGACCGCCGTGGGCTGATCAAGGGCCTCGGTGCAATGGGCCTTGCCGCCAGCACCGCCGGCACACTGCTCAATTTCGGGCAGACCCGTGCCCTGGCGGCTGATTTCGACTGGCAGGCGCATAAGGGCAAGACCATCAAGCTGTTGCTCAACAAGCATCCTTACGCCGATGCGATGATTGCCAACCTCGACAATTTCAAGAAGCTGACCGGCATGGAAGTCGTCTATGACGTGTTCCCCGAAGACGTCTATTTCGACAAGGTTACCGCCGCGCTGTCGGCCAGCTCGCCCGAATACGATGCCTTCATGACCGGCGCCTACATGACCTGGACCTACGGCCCCGCCGGCTGGATCACGGACCTCAACGAATGGATCAAGGATCCGGCCAAGACCAACCCGAAATATGCCTGGGACGATTTCCTGCCAGGCGTCAAGAATTCCTGCGCCTGGAACGGCCAGCCGGGCGGGGCGCTCGGTTCGGAAGACGCCAAGCAATGGTGCATTCCGTGGGGCTTCGAGCAGAACAACATCACTTACAACAAGGGCATGTTCGACAAGGTCGGCGTCAGCGTTCCCGGCAATATGGATGAGATGGTCGCTACGGCGGCGAAGCTCACCAAAGATGTCGGCGGTGGCGTCTACGGCATCGGCGTGCGCGGCTCGCGCTCCTGGGCAACGATCCACCCGGGCTTCCTGTCGGCCTACGCCAATTTCGACCAGAAGGACCTGAACGTCTCGGCTGACGGCAAGCTGTCGGCCGCGATGAGCACCGCCGAATCCAAGGCTTTCCACAAGCAGTGGGTCCAGATGATCCAGGAGAGCGGCCCCAAGGACTGGTCGACCTACACCTGGTACCAGGTCGGTACCGATCTCGGTGCAGGTGCCTCGGCGATGATTTACGACGCCGACATCCTTGGCTACTTCATGAATGGCGGCGACAACAAGATGGCCGGCAAGCTCGCCTTTTCGGCATTCAAGGCCAATCCTGCCGCCAAGGCGCCGACGCCCAATATCTGGATCTGGTCGCTGTCGATGTCCAATTTCTCCAAGGACAAGGACGCCACCTGGTACTTCATGCAGTGGGCATCCGGGCCAGAGCATGCATTGTTCGGTGCGACCAAGATGGACTTCGTCAATCCGGTCCGTCAGTCGGTCTGGAACGACCAGATGTTCCGCGACAAGCTGAACAAGAGCTATCCGGGTTATGTCGAGATGTTCGACGTGTCGGCGCCAGGCGCCAGCATCAAGTTCACCCCACAGCCGCTGTTCTTCGATCTCACCACCGAATGGGCGGCGACGCTGCAGAAGATGGTGGCCAAGGAAGTGCCGGTCGACGAGGGCCTCGATAAGCTGGCCGAGAGCATCAACGGCCAGCTCAAGGAAGCCGGGCTCGGCTAAGCCGCGGCCAACGCCAAAGGCTGGCCCTTCCTAGGGGCCAGCCGTTGAAATGTTAAGTTTGCGACGCGGTGCCTAGAGGCATCGCCTGCTCGCCCGACCGGCCGCCTTGCTCCCTTGGGCGGCCGGGACGGCGAAGCAACAGGATGACGGAGCAGCAGATGACTGCGGCAACAATACAAAGAAACAGGCCGTCGGGGTTCAGGATCAGCAAGCGGGTGCTGCCCTACCTCCTCAGCCTGCCAGCCCTGCTGGTCTGCATCGGCATCCTGATCCCGTTCCTGACCTCGGTGGTCTACTCGTTCCAGCGTTACCGGTTGAGCCAACCCTGGGCGCGGCAGTTCAACTGGGGCGACAACTATATCTCGTTCTTCACCGACCCGAAGTTCTGGAACACGCTGGAGATATCGCTGCTCTACGCCGGCATCACCGTTGTGCTCGAGCTGCTTCTCGGTCTCGGCATCGCCATGCTGCTGCAAAAGCGCTCGACGCTGAACAACTTCATCTCGATCATGCTGTTGATGCCGCTGATGACGGCGCCGGCGCTCGCCGCGCTGATGTGGAAGCTGATGACCAATCCCGGTTTCGGCGTGCTCAGCTATCTCGCCAGCCTGATCGGGTTGCAGGATTTCCGCTGGGCCTCGTCTCCGTCGACGGCCCTGCTCACCGTCGTGCTCGTCGACATCTGGGTCTACACCCCCTTCATCATGATCCTGCTGCTTGCCGGCCTGCGCAGCCTGCCGACGCAGCCCTTCGAGGCGGCAGCACTTGATGGCGTGCCGAGGAGCTTCGTCTTCTTCCGCATCACCTTGCCGATGCTGACCCCTTACATCCTGACGGCGACCCTGTTCCGCCTGCTCGATTCCATCCAGCAGTTCGACATCATCTACGCCATGACGCAGGGTGGTCCCGGCGACACGCTGACCGTGTTCCAGGTCGAGGCCTATCTCAACTTCTTCCAGTCGACCAATGTCGGCCGCTCGGCGGCGTTGATGATCATCCTGTGGGCGATCACCTATTTCCTCTCGAACATTTTCATCAAGAACTGGCTGCGGCTGCGCGAACGCGCCCGCGGCCAGGCATAGGAGGCTGGCATGGAACACACCTCCCTTCTCGAACGCATCCTGCGCGGCATTGCACTGGCGCTCGTCGTGATCTTCTTCATGTTCCCGATCGTCTGGATCCTGATGATGTCGTTCCAGACCAACGAGACAATCCTACGGATTCCACCACAGCTTGTCTTCGAGCCGACGCTTGCCAACTACACCGCCTTGGTCACTGGGAAGCTGATGACGGCAGCCGGCACGCTCGATATCGCCTTCATGCGGAATCTTTGGAATTCCGTCTTCCTGTCGGTCACCTCGGTTGCCGTTGCGTTGCTGCTCGGCGTTCCGGCTGCCTACGCCTTCGCGCGGCACAAATTCCGCGGCTCGGAGGACATTGCCTTCACGCTGCTGTCGTTCCGGTTTGCGCCGGCGCTGCTGGTGCTCCTGCCGCTCACCCTCTATTTCCAGAAGCTCGGGCTAGCCAACACCTATGTCGGGCTGATCTGGGTCTATCAGCTGATCTGCCTGCCGTTGATCCTGTGGATCGTGCGCGGCTATTTCGAGGACATTCCCGCCGACATCGAATACGCCTACCGCATTGCCGGACATTCCTGGTTTGCCACCTTCCGCAAGATCGCGCTGCCGCTCGCCGGCCCAGGCATCGCCGCTGCCGGCCTGCTCGCCTTCATCTTTGCTTGGAACAATTTCGTTTTTGCATTGGTGCTCGCCTCGGCCGACAAGCAGCCGGTGACCGTCGGCGCGCTCGCCTTCATCACCTCCTCGGGCATTCAGTATGGCCAGATCTCGGCGGCGATCGTGCTGTCGATCACGCCGACGCTGGCGCTCGCGCTCTACGCGCAACGCTACCTCGTCGAAGGCCTGTCGCTTGGCGCGGTGAAAGGATAGTCCGATGGCAAGCCTCGAACTGCGAAACATCGTCAAACACTATAAAAGCCAGACTGTTCTCGACAATCTGTCGCTGACCGTCGCCGACGGCGAAACGCTGGTCCTGTTCGGGCCGTCCGGCGCCGGCAAGACGGTGCTGTTGCGGCTGGTCGCCGGCGTCATCGACCCCGACGAGGGAAAGATCCTCATCGGCGGCGAGGACATGACCGATCTCGACGCCGAGTTCCGCGGCGTCGGCATGGCGTTCCAGAACTTCGCGCTGTTCCCGCATATGACGGCGTTCGATAACATCGCCACGCCGCTGCAGGCGAAGCACTCATCGCAGGGCACGATCAAGGCGGGCGTCGAGAGCGTCGCCAAGCTGCTGAAAATCGGCCATGTGCTCAGCCACAAGCCGCGAGCGTTGTCCAATGGCCAGAAGCAACGAACCGCGCTTGCCCGCGCGCTGGTCGGCTCGCCGCCGCTTCTGCTGCTCGACGACCCCTTGCGCAACGTCGATGCCAAATTGCGCTTCGAGATGCGCCTCGAGCTGCCAAGGCTGCTCGCGGATCGCGGCGCGACCGTCATCTACGTCACCCAGGACTACAAGGAAGCGATGGCGCTCGGAGACCGCATCGCGGTGATGTCGCAAGGAGTCGTCAAACAGCTCGGCACCCCCGAGCAGATCTATCGCGAGCCGGCCAATGTCGAGATTGCCCGACTGTTCGGCGACCCGACGATCAACCTTCTGGACGTCAAGCCGTCGCGGGACGCCAAGGGCATCTATGTCGGTCTGTCCAACGTCCAGGTCCATCTTGCCGGCGCTCATGAGGCGGCGGTCGGCCGCGACTGCGTAATCGGTTTGCGGCCGGAGGCGCTGGTCTTTGTCGATGAAGGCACGCCCGGGGCCATCCCGGTGACGGTCGAGGCTGAGACGCCGCTCAACGAGAAGATCGTCACGCTGGTGCGAACCGTGCGCGGCCGCGAGATTCTGGTCTCGCGTCCTTCCGGGACGCCGGGCAAATCCGAGGGCAAGGTCCACATCGCCCTCGACAGCAAAAGCGCCCTGCTGTTCGATCGCACAAGCGGCGAACGCATCGGCTCGAAAAACGTCGTCAACTTGCGCAGTGGAGAAGCGGCATGAGCCCGAGCGCAATCACCCTTTCAGGCGTCGACAAGTTCTACGGTCCGATCGATCGCGGCGTACACGCAGTCAAGAACCTGACGATGGAAATCGCCAAAGGCGAGATCGTCGCGCTGCTCGGCTCGTCCGGCTGCGGCAAGACTTCGACATTGCGCATGATCGCAGGCTTCGAAGAGGTCTCGCGCGGCACCATCGCCGTTGCCGGCCGCAAGGTGCACACGTTGCCGCCGGTCAGGCGCAACGTCGCAATGGCCTTCGAGGGCTATTCGCTCTATCCGCCGCTGACCGTGCGCGAGAACATGGCCTTCGCCCTCAAGGCCGCCAGGCTGGCGAAGAGTGCGGTCGATGCAAAGGTTGCCAACATCGCCCAGCTGCTCGAGATCGAGGACATTCTCGAGCGCTATCCGAGTTCGATCTCCGGCGGCCAGCAGCAGCGCGCCAGCCTCGGCCGGGCGCTGATTCGCGAGGCCGACCTGCATCTGCTTGACGAGCCGATGGGCCAGCTCGAGCCGCAGCTTCGCGCCGTGCTGCGCGGCCGCATCAAGCATTTCATCAAGGAGCGCGGCCTGACCGCGATCCTGGTCACGCACGACCAGACCGAGGCCAATGCGCTGGCCGATCGCATTGCTGTCATGGAGGGCGGCGTGCTGCAGCAGTTCGACACGCCTGACAGGCTCAAGGAGCGGCCGGCAAATCTGTTCACCGGCACCTTCGTCGGCGAGCCGCCGATGAATGTCTTCGAGGCCTATGTCGGCACGGCTGCCGGCAAGATCAGCCTCAAGCTGCCCGACGGGCTTTCGCTCGACTACGACAAAGATGCGTTCAGCAGCCCGGTTCGTGACGAATTGCTCAACCGGCAGCGCGTCGTCATCGGCGTCAGGCCTTATGCGGTCCGCCGCTCGAAGGATGGCGTGCCGGCGACGGTTTCGGCCAATCAATGGCTCGGCGACCAGACCCACATCGCCGCCGATTTCGCCGGCGGCTCGCTGGTCCTGGTCGAACACGACCGGACTCGCCTGGAGCTCGGCGCACCGATCAAGATCAGCATCGATCCAAAAAACCTGCACGTCTTCGATCAGGCGAGCGGTGACGCCATTTCGCACGGCACGGAGCTTGCCTGATGCGGGATGTGCTGATCGGCATCGACGCCGGCACGTCTGTCATCAAATCCGTCGGCTTCGACACGGCGGGCAGGCAGATCGCGGCCGCCGCGCTGCCCAATAAATACGAGACACTGCCGGGCGGCGGCGCCGAGCAGGAACTGACACGCACCTGGGCCGATACCGCGACGACCTTGCGCCAGCTTGCCGACAAGGTGCCGGACCTAGCCAGCCGGACCATTGCCATTGCCGTGACCGGGCAGGGCGACGGCACCTGGCTGATCGACAAGGATGGTGAGCCGGTAGCCAAGGGCTGGCTGTGGCTCGACGCCCGCGCTGCCGCGGTCGTAGAGGAGATCCGCGCGCGGCCCGAGGACCGGCTGCGCTTCGAAAAGACCGGCAGCGGGCTCGCTGCCTGCCAGCAGGGATCGCAGTTGGTGTTCATGAAGCGCCACATGCCCGCGATGCTTGCCAATGCAGCGACAGCCTTCCACTGCAAGGATTGGCTCTATTTCAAGTTGACCGGCCACCGCGCCACCGACCCGTCCGAGGGCACCTTCACCTTCGGCGACTTCCGCACGCGCGGCTATTGCGATGATGTGTTCGAGGTGCTCGGCGTCACCGATCTCAGGCATCTGCTGCCGCCCATCGTCGATGGGACCAGGCAAAGCGCCTCGCTGTCGGCGGCAGCAGCCGATGCGACCGGCTTGCTCGCCGGCACACCGGTCGTTCTGGCCTATGTCGATGTCGCCTGCACGGCGCTCGGCGCCGGCCTGTTCGATCGCGAGCGCAAGCCGGGATGCTCGATCATTGGCTCCACCGGAATGCATATGCGGCTTGCCGAAACGCCGGACGAGGTTCTGCTCAACGAGGCTGCAACCGGCTACACGATGACGATGCCGGCACCGGGCGTCTTTGCGCAGATGCAGTCGAACATGGCGGCAACGCTCAATATCGACTGGGTCCTTGGCCTCGCCTCCGGCATCCTCGCCTCGCAAGGTATCACGCGGACCAATGGCGAGATGATCGCGCTGGTCGACCAGTGGATATCATCGTCCGCGCCAGGCTCGCTGCTCTACCAGCCTTATGTCTCGGAGGCCGGCGAGCGCGGCCCGTTCGTAGATGCCAATGCCAGGGCCGGTTTCGTCGGCATTTCGTCCAGGCACGGCTATGCCGACATGGTTCGCGCGGTGTTCGAGGGGCTGGCGTTCGCGGCACGCGATTGCTACGCCGCCATGGGGCCGCTGCCCAAAGAAATCCGCCTGACCGGCGGGGCGGCCAGGAGCCCGGCGCTGCGCAAGATCCTGGGTGCTGCGGTCGGCGCCGACATTCGCACCAGCGAACGCGAGGAGGCCGGTGCTGCCGGTGCCGCGATGATCGCTGCAGTCTGCGTCGGCCAATACGCATCGATGGACGAATGCGTCGGTGAATGGGTCACGCCTTTGCTCCGTGCGGCCGAGCCCAGCGACCGGCAACTTGCCGCCGCCTATGAGGCGATGGCTCCGTCCTACACATTGGCGCATGAGGCGCTGCGGCCGGTCTGGCGTTCGATGGCCGCGTCCAGGCAAACCGACTTGTCCAGACAAACTGACGTGACCAGACAAACTGACGTGAACTGAGAAGAGCATGCCCAAGAAAATTGCGATCATCGGCGACCGCTTCATGCTCCCGGACGTATTTCGCGAGAAAATCGAGGCGGCGTGCGGCGACAACCTCGACATCCGCACCATTGAGACCGCTTGGCCCGACGAACCGATGCAATTCGGCAATGCGGCGCTTGGTCTGGACAAGGTCAAGGAGTATTTCGGCGATCCCGAGGAGGTGGTCGATTTCATCAGCGATGCCGAAATCTTCGTCACCCAGCTTGCGCCGCTCTCCGAAAGCATGATGCAGCGCCTGCCCACTCTCAAGCTGGTTGCGGTATCGCGCGGCGGGCCGATCAACATCGACATGGCGGCCGCCAAGGCCCATGGCATCACGGTGGTCAATGTGCCCGGTCGCAATGCCAGCGCCGTGGCCGAGTTCACCATCGGCGCCATTCTCGCCGAAACCCGGCTGATCCGCGTCGGTCACGAAGCATTGCGCAAGGGCGAATGGCGCGGCGATCTCTACCGCGCCGACCGCACCGGCCGCGAGCTCAACGAAATGACCGTCGGCGTCATCGGCTATGGCAATATCGGCACCAGGCTGGTTCGGCTGCTGCGCGTCTTCGGCTGCCGCATCCTGGTCTCCGACCCCTACGTGCAATTGAGTGCCGAGGATCGCAATGCCGGCGTCGAGCTGGTTGCGCTGGACGATCTGCTGTCGCGCTCCGATGTGGTCACGCTGCACTCCAGGGTCACAGAGGAGACGCGCGGTCTGATCGGCAAGGACGCTATCGCCCGGATGAAGCCCGGCGTGATCTTCGTCAATACCGCGCGCGGACCGCTGGTCGACTACGATGCGCTCTACGAGGCGCTCGTCTCGGGGCACATCGGCAGTGCTATGCTTGAGACGTTCGCCGTCGAGCCGGTGCCTGCCGACTGGCCCTTGCTGCAGCTGCCGAACGTGACGCTGACGCCGCATATCGCCGGCGCCTCGGTGCGCACGGTGACTTACGCTGCCGAGCAGGCGGCCGAGGAAGTGCGCCGCTTCATCGCCGGCCTGCCGTCGGTCAATCCATGCTGACGACAGGGCATAGAGCGAGATGAGCGGCGACACCGAAATCGTCGATCTGTTCGTCATCGGCGGCGGCGTCAATGGCGCCGGGATCGCGCGCGATGCGGCAGGCCGGGGACTGTCGGTCATTCTTTGCGAAAAAGACGATCTCGCCGAGGGCACCAGTTCGCGATCGGGAAAGCTCGTTCATGGCGGTTTGCGCTATCTCGAATACTACGAGTTCCGCCTGGTGCGGGAGGCGCTGATCGAGCGCGAGGTGCTGCTCGAATCCGCGCCACACATCATCTGGCCGATGCGCTTCGTGCTGCCGCACAGCCCCGATGACCGGCCGGCCTGGCTGGTCCGGCTGGGCCTGTTCCTCTACGACCATCTTGGCGGCCGCAAGCGCCTGCCGCCCACGCGTACGCTCGATCTGCGCACCGCACCCGAAGGCGCGCCGATCAAGGACGCCTTCAAGCGCGGCTTCGAATATTCCGACTGCTGGGTCGACGACGCCCGCCTGGTCGTCATCAACGCACTCGACGCCGCCGAGCGTGGAGCCAGGATATTCACCCGCACCGCCTGTATAGCGGCCCGTCGCGAAAACGGCCTGTGGTCGGTGGAGATACGCGACGGTCGAACCGGCGTCAGGACCACAGTCCGGGCACGGGGGCTGATCAATGCCGCCGGTCCCTGGGTCAATGACGTCATCAACCGCGTGGCTGGCCAGAATTCCAGGCGGAACGTGCGCCTGGTCAAGGGCAGCCACATCGTTGTGCCGAAATTCTGGGAAGGGCGGCAGGCCTATCTCGTCCAAAACAGCGACAAGCGCGTGATCTTCATCAATCCCTACCAAAACGATCTCGCGCTGATCGGCACCACTGACATTCCCTATGAAGGGCGGCCGGAGGACGTGACCGCCGATGCCGGCGAGATCGACTACCTGATCAAGGTGGTCAACCGCTACTTCAAGCGCCAGCTTGCGCGCAGCGACGTCGTTCATTCGTTTTCCGGCGTCAGACCGCTCTATGACGACAATGCCGACAACCCGAGCGCGGTGACCCGCGATTATATTTTCGAACTCGACGCTTCGGCAGGGCAGGCGCCGCTACTTTCCGTCTTCGGGGGCAAGATCACCACCTTCCGTAAACTGGCCGAGCACGCGCTGGACCGCATCGCCCCGTTCTTTCCGAAGATGGGCAAGCCGTGGACCTCGAAAGGGCATCTGCCGGGCGGCGATATCGCCAAGGCCGATTTCGAGCAGTTCCTCGGTGATCTCGGCCATGAATATCCCTGGATGCCGGCCTCCCTGGTCAAGCATTATGGCCGGCTCTACGGCACAAGGACGCGTGATCTGGTCGGCGCGGCCACCTCGCTCGCCGAACTGGGCCGGCGCTTCGGCAATGATTTTTTCGAGTGCGAAGCCAATTACCTGTTCGAGCATGAATGGGCCGAGACCGCCGCCGATATTCTCGAAAGGCGCACCAAGCACGGCCTGCATCTATCCGCCGCGGAAAGAACCGCCTTCGAGGACTGGTGCTTGAGCCGGCTGGCAAAGGCCGGCTGATGGCCTTCACGCTTTCGCTCAACACCAACCCGCTGGTCAACCGCTTTGCCGAGCCGGACGACCTTATCGACGCGATCGCCTACGACATTGGCATCCGCGACGTGCAACTCACGCATGAATTCGTCAATCCCGGCTGGCCGGCGGCGACGATTGCCAAATTTGTCCGCCTGTTCCGCTCCGCTCTCAACCGCACCGGCGTGCGCGTGACCTCCGTCATGACCGGCCCTTACGGCCGGCTCAATCATTTCGGCCATCCCGATGCCGACGTGCGGCGCTACTACGTCGACTGGTTCAAGACCTTTGCCGATATTTCGGCCGAGCTCGGCGCCGGCGGCATGGGTACACAGTTCGCGATCTTCACCCACCGGGACTACGATGATCCCAAGCGTCGCGCGCGGCTTTTGGACATCGCGCTGGAATGCTGGCGCGAGGTTGCTGAGCATGCCAAAGCAGCCGGCTTGACCTACCTGTTCTGGGAGCCGATGTCGGTCGGCCGAGAGTTCGGCCATACGGTCGAGAGCTGCCGCGCGCTGCAGCGCGAGATCGAGGCGGCCGGCATGGCCGTCCCCATGAAGATGATGGTCGATATCGATCATGGCGACGTAACGTCGAGCAATCCGGACGACATCGACCCTTATGCCTGGGCCGAAGCCTTTCCAAAGCAATCGCCGATCATCCACGTCAAGCAGTCGTCGATGAACAAGGGTGGCCATTGGCCGTTCATTGCCGCCCGCAACAAGGACGGCCGCATCACGCCGGAAAAGCTGCTGGAGACGGTTCGTCGTGGCGGCGGCGTCGACAACGAGATCTGCCTCGAATTGTCGTTCCGCGAGCGCGAGCCGGTCGACCATCAGGTCGTCGCCATGATCCGCGAGTCGGTCGACTACTGGGCGCCCTTTATCGAGACCGGCAGGGCCGATCTCATGCCGCGAGCATGATGGGATGAGCAGGAGCCGAACCGGCTCCTGCCCAGAACCGGAATATGTCAGCCAAATTTCGGATCGAGGCTTCCGGACTTGTAGCGCTTGGCCATTTCCGACAGCGGCAGCGGCTTGATCTTCGGTGCGTTGCCGCCGGTGCCGAACTGCTCGAAGCGCTCCTTGCAGAGCTTCCGCATGGCGCCCATTGCCGGCGTCAGATATTTGCGCGGATCGAATTCCGAAGGGTTCTCGGTCAGCACCTTGCGGATCGCCCCGGTCAGCGCCATGCGGTTGTCGGTATCGATATTGATCTTGCGCACACCATGCTTAATGCCGCGCTGGATCTCCTCCACCGGCACGCCCCATGTCGGCTTCATCTGGCCGCCATATTTGTTGATGATCTCCTGCAGCTCTTCCGGCACCGAGGACGAGCCGTGCATGACGAGATGCATGCTCGGCAGACGGCGGTGGATTTCCTCGATGACGTTCATGGCCAGCACAGCGCCGTCCGGCTTGCGGCTGAACTTGTAGGCGCCGTGGCTGGTGCCCATGGCGACTGCCAGCGCATCGACGCGGGTGTCGCGCACGAACTGTTCGGCCTGAACCGGATCGGTCAGCAGCTGGTCGTGGCTGATGACGCCCTCGACGCCATGGCCGTCTTCCTGCTCGCCGCCGCCCATCTCAAGCGATCCGAGAACGCCGATCTCGCCTTCCACCGAGACGCCGCCCCAATGCGCCATGTCGACGACACGGCGGGTGATGCCG
This sequence comes from Mesorhizobium sp. WSM4836, assembly GCF_055811815.1. Taxonomy (NCBI): domain Bacteria; kingdom Pseudomonadati; phylum Pseudomonadota; class Alphaproteobacteria; order Hyphomicrobiales; family Phyllobacteriaceae; genus Mesorhizobium; species Mesorhizobium sp. WSM4836. Next base: position 142,202 of record NZ_JBVVQF010000005.1, on the reverse strand, counting down.
GAATTATAGGCGTAATCGGCCGGCGTCTTGCCGTCCTCCTTTAGCGATCCGTCCATCATCACCGAAGTGAAGCCGTGCTGGATCGCGGTGACGCAAGTGGCTTCGTTGTTGCCATGGTCGAGATGCATGCAGACCGGGATATCGGGATGGATTTCGACCAGCGCGTCGATCAGCTTGGCCAGCACCACGTCGTTGGCGTAGGCCCGCGCGCCGCGGCTCGCCTGCAGGATAACCGGCGATTTGGTCTCCTCGGCTGCCTCCATGATGGCGAGGCCCTGTTCCATATTGTTCATGTTGAAGGCAGGCACGCCATAGCCGTATTCGGCGGCATGATCGAGCAATTGTCTCAGTGTGATGCGAGCCACTCAGTAGTCTCCCGTATCCGGTTTCGAGCCAGTGTTTGCGGGCTGTTCGGTTCTCGTCGAGCCCTTGATGCTTCTGGCCGGATTTCCGCGGCACCGCAACCGCTGGGCGCTCGGCCGGCAGCAATTCTTGTTACAGCACGCGACCAGAAGCGTCATGATATCCCATAGATGTATAACATTATCACAAAAATTTGGTGGCTTGTGCGACGTTTGCTGTTATATCTCGGAACCGGGTTGCACGAGGAAGCCGCGGAAATGAAGAGCGACGGCCGCCGGCAAGGCATCATGGATTTTCTGATGGACACCGGCACCGCCAGTGTCGACGATCTTGCCTCGCGCTTCGGCGTGTCGAAGATGACCGTCCACCGCGACCTCGACGAGCTCGAGGAAAGCGGTTTCCTGCGCAAGGTGCGCGGCGGCGCCTCGATCCAGCCGAGCAGCCTTTTCGAGAGCGATTTCCGCTACCGCCAGAGACTGGCCGGCGACGAGAAAAAGCGCATCGCCGCGGCTGCCGTGACGATGATCGAACCGGGTCAGACGGTGATCATCGACGACGGCTCAACCGCGGGCGGCGTTGCGCGGCACCTTGTAGATCTGCGTCCGCTGACGGTGATCTCGAACAATCTGGCCGTCATCCAGGATTTGGCGGGCGTTGCCGGCATCAACCTGATTGGGCTCGGCGGCCAATACAGCAAGAAGTTTCACGGATTCTTCGGCCTGCTCGCCGAGGACACGCTGAAATCATTGCGCGCCGATGTCGCCTTTCTGTCGTCGTCGGCCATTCACGGCGCTTGCGCCTTTCACCAGGATCAGGAAGTGGTCCAGACCAAACGGCTGATGATGGCCGCAGCAGCGCGCAAATATCTGCTTGTCGACCATGGGAAATTCGGCCGCACTGCCTTGCACTTCCTGACCGATCTCAAGGCCTTCGACACGGTCTTCACCGGCCGCGAGCCGCAGCCGCAGATGCGCGCCGCGCTGGATGGTGCTGGCGTTTCGCTGACGGTGATCGCAGAGTAGGAGAGCACGCATGGTTTACTGGGTTGGCACCAGCTGGAAAATGAACAAGACGCTCGCCGAGGCGATGGCTTTCGCCGAGACATTGGCCGAGTTCGTCCCCGGTTTCGACGAGCGCATTCAGCCTTTCGTCATCCCGCCCTTCACGGCGATCCGCGAGGTCAAGAAAGCGCTGTCGCCGACACGCATCAAGGTCGGCGCGCAGAACATGCATTGGGCCGACGCCGGCGCCTGGACCGGCGAGATCTCGCCGGTCATGCTGAAAGACTGCGAACTTGATATAGTAGAGTTGGGCCACAGCGAACGGCGCGAGCATTTCGGCGAGACCGACAAGGCCGTCGGGCTGAAGACTGCGGCCGCGGTGAAGCACGGCATGGTGCCGCTGATCTGCGTCGGTGAGACCTTGGCACAGCGCGACAGCGGCCAGGCCGATGCGCTGCTGGCCTTGCAGGTGCACGGCGCGCTGCAATTTCTCGAGGGCCCGGCCAAGGCGGCGACGATCCTGTTTGCCTATGAGCCGGTATGGGCGATCGGCGACAAAGGCGTGCCGGCAAGCTCGGACTATGCGGGCAAACAGCATGCGCTGATCAAGAAAATCGCTCGCGACCTGCTGCCGGTCGTGCCGCCGGTGCTCTATGGCGGCAGCGTCAATCCGCGAAATGCCGCCGAACTGATCGGACAGTCTCATATTGACGGCTTGTTCATCGGCCGTTCCGCCTGGCAGGCGGAAGGCTATGTCGACATCCTCAAACGCGCCTCGGCGGCGATCTGAAGCATGGAACAGGAAGGAAACCGAATATGAAAATAGCCATTGGAGCCGATAGCGCCGGCAAGCCGCTGCTCGACGTCATTGCCGCTCACCTCGCGACCAAGCCCGGCCTCACCGTCAACGACCTCAGCCAGGCGGGCTACTATGCCGACCTGTCGCAGAAGCTCGCCCAGACCATCCTGGACGGCGAGAACGATCGCGGCATCCTGTTTTGCGGCACTGGCATCGGCGTATCCATTTCCGCCAACAAGGTGCCCGGCATTCGCGCCGCACTCACCCACGACACCTATTCGGCCGAGCGCGCCGCAAAATCCAACAACGCCCAGATCATCACCATGGGCGCCCGCGTCATCGGCCCGGAACTGGCCAAGTCGATCGTTGACGCCTGGCTCGCATCGGAATTCGATGAGAAGGGACCATCGGCCGGCAATGTCCAGGCCATCGACAGGCTCGACGCGGCGAAGCGGGGTTAGACCAGACTGTTCCGCATCGCCCTGATGATTGTCACGGCCGATGCGGCGCCGGGGTCCATATGCCCAAGCGAGCGCTCGCCGAGCCGCGATGAGCGGCCCTTGGCGGCGATCATGTCCTTGGTCGCCTCGGCACCCCGTTCGGCCGCTGCAAGTGCAGCCTCCAGGCTCTCGCACAGGCTCTTGCCGGCTTCCTGCGCGGCACCCGCTGTTTGCGCTGCCGGCAGCCAGGCGTCGACCATGGTCTTTTCGCCGAGCTCGGCCTTGCCGCGATCCTGGATGCCTTGCGCCATCGCCCGGAACATGGCGACGACATCTGCATCCTCCAGAATTGCCTTGCCTTTGACGGCAGCGGCACCGCGCATGAAGGCCGTCGCGTAGAGCGGGCCTGACGAGGCGCCAACCGCGTTGAGGAAGGATTTCGCCGCGGTGTTGAGCAGCGCGGTTGGCTCGGTCGCCGCGAGGTCGAGTTGCGCCAGCGCATCGCGCGCAGCAGTGAAGCCGAGTGCCATGGCGATGCCGTGGTCGGCGTCGCCGATGACACCGTCGAGCTGGCAGAGCCGGTCCTTGTCGGCATCGATTGCCACCGCGATCGCATCGAACATTCTTTTCAAGTCGGCTGTATCGATCGAGGTCACGATACCCCCTCAGCCGGCACGGAACATGGCGCAGTCGCAGGGGTGGTCCAGCATCGCCTGCAACTCGCCGTCGAGATGCATCAGCGTCACCGAGGCGCCCGCCATTTCGAGCGAGGTGCAATAATTGCCGACCCAGGTCGCGTGGATGGAAATGCCAATATCATCGAGCCTCTGCTTGACCCGTCGGTTCATGATGTAGAGCTCCATCAGCGGCGTCGAGCCGAGCGAATTGACCAGCACCGCGACCTTGTCGCCGCGCGCCGGCGCCATCTCGTCGACGATCTTGTCCAGCATCTCGTCGGTGATCTCATCGGCCGTCTTCAGTTTTCCGCGCGCGATGCCGGGTTCGCCATGGATTCCCATGCCGATCTCCATCTCGTCCGGGCCGATTTCGAAGTTCGGCCGGCGGGTCTGCGGCAGCGAACAGGGCGACAGCGCCACGCCCATGGTGAAGGTGTGGTCGTTGGCCTTCCTGGCGATACGCTCGCACTCGTCGAATGACAGCATCCGGTCGCATGCAGCACCGGCGGCCTTGAAGATGAAGAAGTTGCCGGCGACGCCGCGCCGCTTCTGCCTTTGGTCGCGCGGCGCCGAGGCGACGTCATCGGTGGTCAGCACGGTGCGCACTTCGATGTCGTCCATTGCCGCCATTTCGGCGGCCATGTCGAAGTTCATCACGTCGCCGGCATAGTTGCCGTACATGAACAGCACGCCGGCGCCGCCGTTTGCCGCCTTGGCGCATTCGAGGATCGGGTCAGGCGGCGGCGAGGCGAAGACATTGCCGATCGCGGCGGCGTCGGCCAGCCCCTTGCCGACGAAGCCGAGGAAGGTCGGCTCGTGGCCCGAGCCGCCACCGATGACGAGACCGACCTTGCCGGGGCGTGGGCCGTCGCGGGCGATGATGGACCGCGGGCTGCCATCCGCACGTCTGAGATGGCGCGGATGCGCGGCCAGAATGCCTTCCAGCATCTCGTCGACGGAACGGTTGCCGTCATTGATGATCTTCTTGGTCTGCAACGGCATCCTCCCTGGTTTTCGTGAGATACTACGGCGCCTTACCGGAATTTCCACCCGGCGGTGGAGGTTTTACGCCGCTATGTGTTCGCGTGCCGCCAGCAGTTGCACGCAGGCACTGGCCGCCTCTTTGCCCTTGACCCTGAAATGCTCGAAGAAGAAGCGGTGATGGTCCGCGCTGTCATGGTAGTTGTGCGGCGTCAGCACCGCCGAAGCACCGGCACGCCAGTCGACAATTGTACGTTCATCATGCCGTCGATGACCGCGCTTGCCACGAATTCATGCCGGTAGATGCCGCCATTGACGACGAACGCGGCGCCGAGGATAGCGGCATAGCGGCCGGTCTCGGCAAGCGTTTTTGCATGCAGGGGAATCTCATAGGCGCCCGGCACATCGAAGACATCGACGGCAAAGCGTTTCTCTCCGAGAACCGCCAGTTCCGCCTCGAATGCTTCAACGCATTGGTCGACGATATCGGCGTGCCAGTGCGCCCGAATGACGGCAACGCGGATCGTTTCATAGTCGTTGTGGGAATGCTGATTCATGGGTCCATCCTTCCGTTTCGAACCAGAATCAGGACGCCCGACACGGGAGTCCGAACCGCGAGAGCGGACCGTCTTCCGTTCGTTCTCTTCCATCCGGACTTTGACCGTCGGCTCCGGAATCACACCGGATCTGCTGACCCCTCCGGCTAACCGGAAAGCGCTCGCGGGCTTGGGCCGAGACCCTTACCGCCGGTGGGGACTTTCACCCCGCCCTGAGAACATTGACGGCGTTTGTATGGAAGGCCGCATTACCGATGTCAATCGACGCCGTGGCTGGAGCTGTAATCTCCCCTCTTGAGGGGGAGATGGCCGGCAGGCCAGAGGGGGTCGTCTCACGTAGAGCGCCAAGGTCTTCTCGGCCTAGAAGGCGCGGGCGCTCCACGCGCTGCGACCCTCTGTCGCCTCCGGCGACATCCCCCCTCAAGGGGGAGATCACCCGCGCTCGGGAAACATCGTCTTCAGGCCTTCGCGCGAGGCCGTAGCGACACCGCGTTCGGTGATCAAGCCGGTGACCAGCCGCGCCGGCGTCACGTCGAAGGCCGGATTGGCCGCCGGCGTCGCTTCCGGTGACACGCGGACCTGGGCGATCTCGCCGGAAGCGGTCTTGCCCCAGACCAGCGAGACCTCGTCGGGCGAGCGCTGTTCGATCGGAATTTCGGCCAGCCCGTCGCCCACCGTCCAGTCGATCGTCGGCGACGGCAGCGCGACATAGAACGGCACGTCGTTGTCGGCGGCAGCCAATGCCTTGAGATAGGTACCGATCTTGTTGCAGACATCGCCGTCGGCGGTGGTCCTGTCGGTGCCGACGACGACCATGTCGATCTGGCCGCCCTGCATCAGATGGCCGCCGGCATTGTCGACGATCAACGTATGCGGCACGCCGTGGCCGGCCATCTCCCAGGCGGTCAATTGGGCACCCTGGTTGCGGGGTCGCGTTTCGTCGACATAGACATGGACTGGAATGCCGGCTTCCGTCGCCAGATAGATCGGCGCGGTGGCGGTGCCGTAGTCGACGGTGGCCAGCCAGCCGGCGTTGCAGTGGGTCAGGATATTGACCGGTTCGCCCGGCTGCTTGCGCGCCGCGATCGCCTTGATGATTTCGAGCCCATGGGCGCCGATCGCGCGGTTGAGGCCGACATCCTCGTCGGCGATCTCGCCGGCACGCCGATACGCAGCCGCGGCACGTTCTGCCAGGGGAAGCGTCAGCAGGAAGCGCTGCATTTCGTTCAGCGCCCAGCGCAAATTGATCGCCGTCGGGCGCGTTTCGTGCAAGGTTGCCCAGACGGCGTCGAGTGCTGCATCCGACGGATCGTCGGCCATCTGCATGGCGACGCCATAGGCGGCAGTGACGCCGATCAGCGGCGCCCCGCGCACCCACATGTCGCGGATTGCCGTGGCGATGCCGGCGACGGTATCGATCTTTTCGATGCGGAAATCATGTGGCAGCCAGCGCTGGTCGATGATCTCCACCGAACGCCCTTCGTCACTCGGCCAGATGGTGCGGTAGTGGCGGTCACCAACGTTCAAATCCTGCTCTCCCGTTCGATCAGCGCGGCCAAATGGTTGACCTCGTCGATGCTGTGGGTATGGCGCCGGTTGACGGCGAGGTGACGGCCGAATTTCAGCGCCTTTGCTTCACATCTGGCGCGCAGATCCGGATCGGCAATGGTCTCGAAATCAGCATTATGGGCAAGGCCGAGAATGCGCCGGTGAACCTCGACGCCGGCAAAGCCGAGCAGATCGGTCCAGATCGACTGCAGCATGTGGTCGAGCGCCTGCTCGGCGCCAAGCCTGTCACCCTGATCTTCGAACAGGCTCTTCTGGTAGAGCATGCCGGTACGCTCGGTTCGCCACAGATGCGAGAACTCGGCACGAAACACCGACCATGTCTCGACCGTAACGCCGAGCAGATAGTCGCGCATGGCGTCGCGGCTTCCGCCCTCTTCATGGCCGCGCTGCGAGAAGAACGCCATCCAGAAATTGGCGAGCAGCATGCCGACGTCGAAGGCGATCGGGCCGTAGAAGGCGAATTCGGGATCGATCATCCGCGTTTCGGTGTCGGTGACCATGATCGAGCCGGAATGCAGGTCGCCATGCAGCAGCGTCTCCGCATTGGCGGCGAAGATGTGCTTCATGCGCTGCGCCTCGACCTTGAGGTCGCGGTCGGCGCGCAGCTCGGCGACAATGCCATCGAGCTGTGGGCTGGTGTGCCGGTTCATCTTGTTATCGAAATACGGATCCGAGAAAACCAGGTTCTCGGTGATGTCGCAGAGTTCGACATTGTCGGCGAACAGCGCCAGATCGGCCTTGCGGTCCTTGGTCGCCATATGCAGGTCGGAGCCGCGAAACAGCGTGCGGGCCATGAACTGGCCGATGTCTTTCGCGATGTTGGGCAATTGCCGGCCTTCGATCAGCGCCCGCCGCAGGATAATGTGCGGCGACAGATACTCCATGATGATCAGCGCCTGGCCTTCATCGAAGTGGTAGATCTCAGGCACCGAACCCGGCGCCCGTGCCTGTTGCCGCGTCAGCGCATGGTATTCGAAGAAGGAACGCTTCAACGGCAGCGGCCAGCTGTCGCCGACCAGCCGGACGTAGGGCAGGGCCTGCTTGACGACGGCCGCACCCTCAGCACCCTCGACGATGAACACAAGGTTCAGATTGCCGTCGCCGACTTCACGAACCTTCCACTGGCTCGTATCCTTGCCGATCTGCGAACACAGGGGCTCGTTGGCACCGAGACGGCCCGCCAGTGTCTCGACCGACAGTGCTTCGAACGGCGATTTCCCAGTCATCCTCACCTCCCGCTCATGTGCTCCGATGATAGCGGAGCCAATGCGGCCGGGCCAAGCTAGGAACCCCGCTGGCAATTGTCAATCGTGTTGACAATTGCCGATATAGCCCATAGCGTCACGGTCAGGGAGGAACGAATGGGCAATGATGCCGTGTTCCGCGTCGACGGCCTGAGGAAATCCTTTGGCCATATCGAGGTGCTTGGCGGCGTCTCGCTCGAATTGCGTGCCGGCGAAGTGACCGTGCTGATGGGCGCCAACGGCGCCGGCAAATCCACCCTCGTCAAGATCATCAGCGGTGTCTACGACCATGGCGGCGGCTCGATGTCGCTTGCCGGTCAGGACTTCGCCCCGAAAACGCCGGCAGAGGCGATCCGCGCCGGCGTCGTTACCGTCCACCAGAACATCAATGACGGTGTCGTCGCCGACCTCGACGTCGCCACCAATCTTACCCTCGACAGGTTGAGCGGCAGCGGCGTGCCGACCCTGTTCAATCCAGGCCGGGTGCGTCGCGAGGCCAAGGCGGTTGCCGACCGCATGGGACTGGCCATTGACCTCAAGGCCCGGATCAGCGATCTCTCGCTTGCCGACCGCCAGATGGTGGCGATCGCCCGCGCCATGGCGCACCGGCCGAAAGTGCTGATCCTCGACGAGCCGACCTCCTCGCTGTCCACCGCCGAGGCCGACCGGCTGTTCGCATTGCTCGATCGGCTCCGCCAGCAAGGCGTGGCGATCCTCTACATTTCGCACCGTATGTCGGATATCAGGCGGCTTGCCGATCGCATCATTTCGATGCGTGATGGGGTCATCTCAGGCATCTTCGACAAGAAGCCGCTGGATTACGAAGGCGCTGTCAACGCCATGCTCGGCCGCAAGATCCAGCTTGAGCGGATCGTCGCCAGGAATTCGGCCAAAGCAATTTTTACTGCCGACGGATTGCGGATTGCAGAAGGCGCCCGGCCGATCTCGCTGACGCTCGGCGATGGCGAGGTCGTTGCCATCACCGGCCTTGTCGGCGTCGGCAAGACCGCGCTTGCCGAGACGCTGTTCGGCCTGCGCCGGCCGCTGGCCGGGACCATGATGCTGAACGGGAAATCCTATGCGCCGGGGTCGACCGGCGAAGCGATCGCCGCCGGCGTGTTTCTCGTCGCCAAGGACCGCGGCGAAAACGGCATCGTCGGCGATTTCAATATCCAGGAGAATATCAGCCTGCCGTTCCACAGCCGCATGTCGCGTCTCGGCGTCCTCAAGCGCCGCATCGAATGCGCCATTGCCCGCCAGCAGATCCAGGAACTGGGCATCGTCTGCCGCTCGGAAAAGGACGAGATGTCGTCACTTTCGGGCGGCAATCAGCAGAAGGTGATGGTCGCCCGCTGGATGTCGCAGGCGGCAAGGCTTTTCATCCTCGACGAGCCGTTTCAAGGTGTGGACATCTCGGCCAGACGCGATATTGCCGCCAAGCTGCGGGCCAGCGCCCACGGCCGCGCGACGCTGCTGTTCGTCACCGAACTCGACGAAGCCCTGGAGACGGCCGACCGCATTCTGGTGATGTCGGAGCAGACGATCGTCGGCGAGCACCGCAACACCGATATCGATCTCGATCGTCTGCTGGCCGAAGTGGCGGGCGGGCCGTTGCACAGCCCAGCCTGAGGGCGGGAAGACGATGAGAATTGGAATGGAGAGGGCATGAATTCGGGTTGGGTGAAAACATTGCCAGCGTGCGGGAGCGCTGAATGATCCTGCGCGATAATGCGATCCGCTATGGCTTCATCATCCTGTTGTTCGGGCTGATCGCCTATTTCGCCGTCGCCGCCGATGGTTTCGTCTCGCCGCAAAGTGCTGTCTTCATCTTCCAGTCGGTCGCCATCACCGGCGTTCTGGCCCTCGGCGTCACCGCCACGCTGGTCGTCGGCGGCTTCGACCTGTCGATCGGCTCGGTCGCCACCAGCGCCATGATGGCGGCTGCCTATGTCATGGTGGTGCTGGAACAGAACGCCGTCATGGCGGTCGTCGTCTGTCTTGTGATCGGCGCGGTGGTCGGCCTCATCAATGGCTGGCTGATCGTCTATATGCGGGTGCCGGATCTTTTGGCGACGCTCGGCATGATGTTCCTGCTTGTCGGCCTGCAGCGCATACCGACCGAGGGCCGTTCGATCGCCACCGGCATGACCATGCCCGACGGCTCGGTCGCCAACGGCAGCTTCGGCGCAGCGTTCCTGGCGCTCGGCCGCCACCGTTTCGATTTCTTTATCCCGAACCTCATCCCGGTGTCGGTCGTCGTCCTGCTCGTGCTGGCGGTGCTGATCTGGTTCTTTCTCGAATACACGCGTTTCGGGCGCATGATGTATGCGGTCGGCAGCAACGAACGCGCTGCCGAACTCGCCGGCGCGCCTGTCAAGGCATACAAAATCTGGGCCTACGTTATTTCGGGGGTTTTTGCCTCGATCGGCGGCATTTTGCTCGCCGCCCGGCTTGGACGCGGCGATATCGCCTCGGGTAATAATCTGTTGCTCGACGCGGTGGCTGCGGCACTCATCGGTTACGCGGTTCTCGGCGCCGCCAAGCCGAACGCCTTCGGCACGGCCGTCGGCGCGGTGTTTGTCGGCGTGCTGCTGCAGGGCCTGACGATGATGAACGCGCCCTACTACACGCAGGATTTCGTCAAGGGCGTGGTTCTCGTGGTCGCCCTTGTCTTCACCTTCGCCCTTTCCGGCAGGGGCAGGAGATAGGTTTTCGACCGGGAAATTTCTGGGTTCAACAAGTGGAGGAAACGACGTGAACATCACAAGAAGGCTTTTGGGGAAGGCAGCGCTCGGGCTTGCTGGCGCAACATTGCTGATGCAGTTGCCGGCGATGGCGCAGGACAGGCCGGCGCCGTTCGACAAGCCGGGCGCCGTCAAGATTGCGCTGGTCCGCTATCTCTCGACCGGCGACTTCTTCCAGGCGTATTTGTCCGGCGTCGAGGCGCAGGCCAAGGCACTCGGCGTCGACCTGCGCGTGCTCGACAGCCGCCAGGACGCGGCGCTTCAAGCCGACATGGTCGACCAGGCCATCGCGCTCGGCGTCCAGGGCATCATCATCCAGCACGGACTGACGGAATCGATGAAGGACGCCGCCCAGCGCGCGGTGGACGCCGGCATCAAGGTCGTCGCCTTCGACGTCAATGTCGAAAACCCCAAGATCCCGCAGATCGAGCAATCCGACCGCGACCTCGCGCGCCTCGCACTCGAACAGGCGGTCAAGGACAATGGCGAGAGTTGGAAGGCCGGCTATGTTTATGTCGCCGGCATTGCGCCGCTCGACCGCCGCAACGAGACCTGGGTCGAATTCAAGAAGAAGTATGCAGGCATCGACGAAGTTGCCATGTTCGGCACGCTCGACAACCCGATCGCCAATTCGGTCGCCAACCAAGCCCGTTCGGTGCTGTCGGCCCACCCCGACATCAAGGTGATGTTCGCGCCCTATGACGAATTCGCCAAGGGCGTGAAGATCGCCGTCGACGAGGCCGGGTTGAACAAGGACATCAAGATCTATTCGGCCGACATCTCGACCTCGGATATCGCCGCGATGCGCGAGCCGGACAGCGCCTGGGCGGCAACCGCCGCCACCAACCCGGCCGTCGTCGGTCAGGTCTCGGTGCGTGCGCTGGCTCAGCTTCTGGCCGGCGAAGATCCCGGCCACAACGTCATTGTGCCGCCGACGTTGATCACCCAGAAGGACCTGCTCGACAAGGACATCAAGAACATGGAAGACCTCTCGGCCAAGCTGCCGCAATTCGCCCATGCCGATGTCGCGATGCCGGCCTGGATGCCGAACCCGAACGCGAAGTAGTCTTCCACCATCGGCAAAGAAAAGAGCGGCTCGCGGGTCGCTCTTTTTTGTTGGTCCGGTGTTTAGATCTACCTCAGCGCCGCCGCGATGTTGCCGCCGTCGACCGTCGTCACATCGGCGGTGGTCCGCTCGGCCAGCGCCTGATGCAGGAAGGCCTGAGCGACGTCTTCGGCCGTTACTTCCTGCCCGAGCAGGTTGCCGGACATATATTCCTTCTCCGACACGCCGCGCGCGCCGGAGCGGCTGGCGATCATGGCGTCAGTCAAAAGCCCAGAACGGATACGATCGGCGTTGACGGCATTGGAGCGGATGCCATCGGCGCCGTAGTCGAGGGCATATTGCCTGGACAAAAACAGCGTTGCCGCCTTGGGAATGCCATAGGCGCCGAACTTCGGCCCCGGATTGACCGCCTGCTTGGAGGTGTTGAACAACAGCACGCCGCCGGTGCCCTGTTCCAGCATGATGCGCACGGCATTCTGCGCCGCCGACTGATGAGCGAAGAAATTGAGTTCGAAACTCTTGCGCAAGGTGGCGTCGTCGAGCTCGCCGATCCGGCCCTCCCAGGCAGCACCGGCATTGGAGACGAGAATGTCGAGGCCGCCGTAGACGGCCACCGCCTTGTCGAACGCGGCGCGCATCTGCGCCGGATCGGTGATGTCGGCGCCAATGCCGATCGAACCGTTGCCGGCTTTATTTGCCGCCTCGGCAGCCTTTGCCGCATCGAGATCGACGACGACGGCATGGGCACCGTTGTCGGCGAACAGCTTTGCCGTGGCGGCACCGATCGCGCCGGCGCCGCCGGTGACCAGTACCACCTGGCCGGTCAGCGGCTTCGGCTTGTTGGCGGCGAGTTTGGCCTGTTCCAGCGACCAGTATTCGAGCGGAAACAGGTCGGCTTTGGAGAGCGGGCGGAAATCGCCGACGGCTTCGGCGCCGCGTACCGCCTGGATCCACATTTCACCGACGTCGGAGGCGATCTTCGCGTCCTTGAGCGTGCGGCCGTGGCCGAACATGCCGAGGCCGGGCACCAGCGTCAGCCGCGGCATCGGGTCGAGCATGGTGCGCTTCACGTCGTCGAGCGCATCATTGGTTTCGAAATAGGCGCGATAGTCCTTGGCGAATTTCTCGACATGCTGGCGGATGACGGATTTGTAGTCGCCGACCTTGTCAGCGTCGGGCGACGGCAGTGCCATCGGTCCGGTCTTGATGCGGATCGACAGGTCGGGTGTCGAGACGCCGCGTCCGGCATAGTCGGCGATCTTTGCCGAATTGATGAAATCGACGATCGCATCCGAGGTGCGGAAATCGCTGATCATGCGGTCGAAGCGGCCTTCGCCGCGTGCCACCGCCACCGCGCCGCGCAGCATCGGCGCAATCTCCGCGGGCTTCGCCAGCCTGGCCGGCAGTGCCACCTTTTCGGTGCGCGGCTTGCCGTGGCTGGCGATGAAATCCTCGGCGACGTTGACGTAATGGATCATCCGGTCATAGGCCTGCCTGGCGTCGTCGCCGAAGGTGAAAATGCCATGCTTGTCTAGGATCAGGCCTTCGACCGCCGGATCGGCGTCGAAGATGTCGGCGGCCGCCTTGGCCAAATCGAAGCCCGGCATGATGTAAGGCACGAAGCCCATCTTTTCGCCGAACACCTTCCGGCTCAGCGCCTCGCTGTCCTCCTGGTCGACGATGGCGAGGATTGCGGTCGAATGCGTGTGGTCGACGAATTTGTGCGGCAGGAAGGCGTGCAGCAGCGTCTCGACGGACGGATTGGGCGAGGACGGATCGATGAGGTTCGCCCGCTGCAGCGCGACCATGTCCTCGTCGGAGAGCTTCTTCAGCGACCGCGCCTTCAACAGCGCGCCGAGCTTGACCGCCGGCAGGCCCTGCGGCTCGATGACGCCCATGTCCCAGCCGCTGCCCTTGACGCAGAGCACGTCCCATTCGTCGCCGACAAGATCGGTGGCCCTGGTCTTGCACGAGGTGTTGCCGCCGCCATGCAGGACGAGCCGCGGCTCGCCGCCCAGCAGCCTGGTCGTGTAGACACGCAGCGCCAGGTCGCGGGCCACACCCTTCTTTGCATAGCTGGCGACCAGCTTCTCCGCCTCGCCGTCATTCCACAGGTTCTTCATGTCAGCTTCGTCCGATTTCTCTTTTGTTGTGAACAGGAATGCCGCGACGCCTTGATGACAATGCACCGGCGGCTGGAATTACTACCAGGCGACCTTTTCTGCTGCCGCTCCGGCACGCTCGAGCAGCCGTCGCGCCATGCGCGCGCCGACGACGAGATGGGTGCAGAGCCCGCCGGCGATCGCCGCGACGAGCGGTTCGAACTTGCTCTCTTCCTGCACCACCACAAGGCGCTTTTCGATCTGGCGCAGCGATGACAACTCTGCCGAGATCAGCCGGCGGTTGTAGCTGCAGTCGAGCGCCTGCCCTTCGGCGTCGATGATCTGCCCGGCAATGACGCCGGCCGCACCTGCCTTGCGCAATACAGCCATTTCGCTTGACGTCAGCGCGCCGCATTTGACCAGATGGCTGTCGGTGTCCACCGAGCCTACCGAATACAGCGCCAGGTCGCACTCGCCGATGCCCGACAACTGGTTGCGGATCACCGGCTCGGCGCGCAGGCCGCGTGCCAGTTCTTCGGTCGTCAGCACCAGCGGCGCGTAAAAATTCAGGCCCTTGGCATTGAGCCGGCGCGCGATTTCCATCGTGCATTGGTCCGGCCGGTACGAATAGGGTGCGCCCAGATTGCCGCAGAGCTGCACCACGGTGACGTCCTGCAGATCGGCATAGGACATGATGTCGGCGATGGTGTAGATCGTACGTCCCCAGGCGACGCCGATGCGGTCGCCCTTCCTGACCAGTTCGAGAAAGACGCTTGCCGCCAGCACAGCGATATCGGTCGAGGGGTCGGCGACATAGCCGTTTTCCGGCGCGATCCAGACCGCGTCGAGCCTCAGCGCGTCTTCCAGCTTGCGTGCCAGCACGTCGTCGGTGAAAAGCTGGGTCGAGGTCGAGATGTTGACGATGCCGGTCTCGCGCGCCTTGCGCAGATACATCGCCACCGAGGCACGAGAAATCTTGAGCTGGCTGGCCACCTGGTCCTGGCGCAGGCCGTGGGCATAGTAAAGCCATGCGGCCTTGTGGATAAGCTGTTCTGCCGGTCGGATCGCCATGCCATCTCCTCACTGACATTATTCACGGCTCTCGACAAAAGTCAAATTGGGAGGAAGGCATAGATGCCCTTTCGCTCGTCGAATCTAGACCATTCTTGTGCCAAAGGCGGTCTATGATGGCATCGTTGGTGGTGACGGGCCGGAAGCCGGTAGCTAAAGTACCCGGCGAACATTGCGGAGGACGGGATGGGCAATCCCTACGAACAGGACCTCGACAGGAACCCGGCCAACCACCAGCCGCTGACGCCACTGACCTATTTTGAGCGAGCGGCAAAAACCTTTCCCGACCAGACCGCCATCATCCATGGCCGCCAGCGCACGACCTATCGCGAGTTCTGGAAACGCTCGCTGAGGCTTGCCTCGGCGCTGGCGAAGCGCGGTATCGGCAAGGGCGACACCGTCACCGTCATGCTGTCCAACACGCCGCCGATGCTGGAAGCGCATTTCGGTGTGCCGATGACCAAGGCGGTGCTGCACTCGCTCAACACCCGCCTCGACGCCGCCGTCATTGCCTTCCAGCTTGATCACGCCGAAAGCAAAGTGCTGATCGTCGACCGCGAATTCGCCGGCGTGGTTCGGCAAGCGCTGACGCTGGCCAATGTCAAGCCGCTGCTGATCGATTACGACGATCCCGACTATGCCGCCGATGCGCCTTATCCCAAGGGCGAGCGGATCGGCACGCTGGACTATGAGGCGTTTGTCGCCGACGGCGACGAGGATTTCGCCTGGTCGATGCCGGACGATGAATGGGATGCCATTTCGCTCAACTACACCTCCGGCACGACAGGCAATCCGAAGGGCGTCGTCTGTCACCATCGCGGCGCAGCACTGATGGCCTATGCCAACACCATCCATGCCGGGATGGGCAAGCACCCGGTCTATCTATGGACGTTGCCGATGTTCCACTGCAACGGCTGGTGCTTTCCCTGGACGGTTGCCGTGCAGGCCGGCACGCATGTCTGCCTGCGCTGGGTGCGGCCGAAGCCGATCTACGATGCCATCGCCGATCACGGCGTCACCCACCTCTGCGGTGCGCCCATCGTCATGTCGGTGCTGATCAACGCCAGGGACGAGGACAAGCGGCAATTCCCGCAGACCGTCACCTTCAATACCGCCGCGGCGCCGCCGCCCGAGGCGGTGCTGTCGGGCATGGCCGATGCGGGCTTTGCCGTCACCCATCTCTACGGCCTGACCGAAACCTATGGCCCGGCCGTGGTCAACGAATGGCACGGCGAGTGGGACCGGCTGGAGAAGGGGGCGAGGGCGGCGAAGAAGGCCAGGCAAGGCGTACGCTACGCCGCGCTCGAAGGCCTGACGGTGATGGACCCGCAGACGATGCAAGAGACGCCGGCCGACGGCGAGACCATCGGCGAGGTGATGTTCCGCGGCAACATCGTCATGAAGGGCTATCTGAAAAATCGCAAGGCGAGCGACGAGGCCTTTGCCGGCGGCTGGTTCCATTCGGGCGACCTCGGCGTCATGCATCCGGACGGCTACATCCAGCTCAAGGACCGTTCCAAGGACATCATCATCTCCGGCGGCGAGAACATCTCCTCGATCGAGGTCGAGGAGGCGCTCTACAAACATCCCGCCGTCGCTTCCTGCGGCGTTGTCGCCAGATCCGACGACAAATGGGGCGAGGTGCCGGTCGCCTATGTCGAGCTGAAGCCGGGCAAGGCGGCGACCGAGGCCGAAATCATAGAGCACTGCCGCGCGCTGCTCGCCCGCTTCAAGGTGCCGAAAGCGGTGATTTTCGCCGCAATCCCGAAGACTTCGACGGGCAAGATCCAGAAGTTCCGGCTGCGGGAGATGACGAGGCGGGCATAGCACCTGATCCGAAATTCGAGACCGATTTCGGAAAGCATCTTTTCAAATCCTTTGCGTCAAAAACACGGGACGGCGTTGCAGGCGCGCCGGGCGGAAACCACATGCGTTTCATGGGCCAACTCCGTCCAGAGATGTCACCATATGTCATCAGCGGCACCGGCCGGCCAAAATCGTGCCTTGACAGGTGATGGTTTTCAATTTACGAGTGACGAAATTCTAAATTCGTCAGTCGTAAATTTTGGCCCACTGAGATGCTTGAGACCCTAGACACCACCGCCGATTCCGCCCGCCAGGAAAATGTCACGCGCATCCTGGACTGCGCGGAGCGATTGTTCCGCCACTATGGCTACGGCAAGACCAACGTCGCCGACATAGCGCGCGAACTCGGCATGTCGACTGCCAACATCTACCGCTTCTTCGCCTCCAAGGTGGAAATCCACCAGGCCGTTTGCGGCCGCATGCTCGCCACCTGCTACCGGTTGACCTACGAAGCCTGCCATAGCCCCGGCACCGCCAGCGAAAAGCTCCGCCGCTACGTTCATACGCACTATCAGTGGACGCTCGAGACCATGATCGACCAGGAGAAGGTGCACGAGATGGTCATCGTCGCCATCGAGCGCGACTGGCATGTCATCGAAAAGCACATCGACAGCATCCATGAACTGGTCGCGGAAGTGATCCGCGAGGGCATCGCCACCGGCGAGTTCGTCGATCAGGATCCGGTGATCGCTTCCCGGTGTTTCGGCGCCGCCATTATCAGCCTCTGTCATCCGCAGATGGTGGCCCAGTGCCTCGCCAAGAAGAACCGGGCGACGCCGGACGAGCTTGCCGAGTTTGCCATCAGAGCCTTGAAGAAATGACCGTTGCCGCCCGTCGGGCGGCGATGCCGAGAAATCATCCCCACAGTTCGGGAGTACGAAAAGTGTCTTTGTCCAAGTCCATCACCTACAGGCGACCGGCCGCCGGCCTAGCACTGATTGTCGTTGCCGCTCTCGGCCTCGCCGGCTGCTCGCAGGAGAAAGCCGAGGTCACCGAGATCATCCGCCCGGTCAAGGTGGTCGAGATCGCCAAGGCGAGCGACACCCGTCAGCTTTCCTATTCAGGATCGGTGCGCGCCCGCACCGAGATGAATCTCGGTTTTCGCATCAACGGCAAGATCACCGAGCGCCTTGTCGACATCGGTGACCGCGTCAAGCCCGGCGACGTTCTCGCCCGCATCGATCCCACCGACTACGAGCTTTCGGTGAGAAGCGCTCAGGCCAGCCTCGATGCCGCCGACCGTCAGGTCGAGACAGTCGAGCTGACGCGCAAGCGCGCCGAACAGCTCTACGCCAAGAATTTCGCGCCGAAGTCGCAGCTCGAGCAGGCGACGCTCGCCTATAATCAGGCCGTCGCCACGCGCGATTCCGCCCGCTCGCAGCTTGCCCAGGCGCAGAACCAGGTCCGCTATACCGATCTCAAGGCGGACAAGAACGGCATCGTCACCGCCGTTGCCGCCGATGTTGGCCAGGTGGTCGGCTCCGGCACGCCGGTGGTGACCGTTGCCATCGACGGCGAGAAGGAAGTGCTGATCGCTGTTCCGGAAACCGATATCGCCGAATTCAAGCCGGGCAAGACCGTCAAGGCGGGCTTCTGGTCCGACGAGGCGCTGACGCTCGACGGCAAGGTCCGCGAAGTCGCCGGCAGCGCCGATCCGCAGTCGCGCACCTTTGCCGTCCGCGTCAGCCTGCCCAACGATCCGCGGGTGCTGCTAGGCATGACCGCCTCCATCCAAGCCGCGGCGGAGAACCGGCAGCAGCAGGTGTCGATCCCGCTGGCCGCGCTGGCGCAAAAGGACAGCCAATCGATCGTCTGGACGGTCGACCGCAATGGCGGGACCGTGCATGCGCATCCGGTCAAGGTCGCCGCCTTCACCCCTGACGGCGTCAGTGTCGCCGATGGGCTGAAGCCGGGCGACGTGGTCGTCGCCGCCGGCACGCAGTTCATGACCGAGAATCTGAAAGTCAAGCTGACCGGTGATGCGGCGCAACAGTCGGCGTCGGCCGATGACGACGCCGCGAGCCGCTTGCGCTGAGGGCCAGGCAGTTCACGGTTTCCGGGCGGCAGGCGCCCCCGATTTTCGAGATCTCAGGTCGATGTAACCCCCACGTCGATCCTCGCGTCCCACCGCGATGAGGGTCTCTCAACTCGGAAAGCCCCGCCGCCCGGAAGCCCACATCGGAAGTTTCTTGGGCATGCGAAAGCGCGTGCTCTGTTGATCAAATTGAAACGGACTGACGCCGATGACCACCGACACCAATGAAAAGCGGTCTTTCAATCTTTCGCGCTGGGCAATCGGCCATCCGAGCATTGCCCGCTTCCTGTTCGGGCTGATCATCGTCGCCGGTGCGCTCGGCCTGATGCGCATGGGCCAGAAGGAAGACCCCGATTTCACCTTCCGGGTCATGGTCGTCCAGGCGATCTGGCCAGGCTCTTCGATCAAGGAGATGGAGGACCAGGTCGTCAACAAGATTGAGCGCAAGCTGCAGGAAACGCCGCATCTCGATTTCGTCCGCTCCTACACCCGCGCCGGCAGCGCCATCATCACCTTGCAGGTCAAGGGCGACACCAATCCGGCGCAGGTCGCCGATGCGTTCTATCAGGTGCGCAAAAAGGTCGGCGATATCGCCAACGAGCTGCCTCAGGGGCTGCTTGGGCCCTACTTCAATGACGAATTCGGCGACACGTTCATCACCCTGCATTCGATCAGCGGCGACGGCTACAGCTATCCCGAGCTGAAGAAATTCGCCATCCAGGCGCGTGACATGCTGCTGACGACGCCCGGCGTCGAGAAAGCCGTTATCATCGGCGACCAGCCGGAAAAACTCTACATCGACGTTTCGTCCAAGGTGCTTGCCGAACGCGGCCTGACGCTGACCGACCTGCAGAATGCGATCAGGGGCCAGAATAATGTCGACCCGGCAGGTTCGGTCGACACCGGTCAACGTTCCGTGCGCATCTCGGTCGAGGGCGACGTCACCAGGGCGGCCGACATCCGCGAGCTTCGCCTGCGCGCCGGCAACCAGGTGACGCGCCTCGGCGACATCGCCACCGTGACCTCGGGCCTCGAGGATCCGTACCAGCGCAAATACCGTTTCAACGGTCACGACAGCGTTCAGCTCGGCGTCGTCATGGCCAAGGGCTTCAACGTCACCGACGTCGGCAAGGACGTCGAAGCGACTTACAAGCGCTTCGAAGAGGCGCTGCCCTACGGCGTTGCGGTCGACCAGATTTCCGATCAGCCGCACGTCGTGAAAGAGGCGGTGAGCGAGTTCATGGAAGCGCTCGGCGAAGCGCTGCTGATCGTGCTTTTCGTCTCGTTCCTGTCGATCGGCTGGCGTTCGGGCCTGGTCATCGCGATCGTCATTCCGCTGGTCCTGGCCGCCACCTTCGCCATCATGTACGAGCTCGGCATCGACCTGCAGCGCATTTCCCTCGGCGCGCTGATCATCGCGCTTGGGCTGTTGGTCGACGACGCTATGATCGTCGTCGAAATGATGGAGCGAAAGCTCGAGGAAGGTTTGGTCAAGGTCGAGGCAGCGAGCTTCGCCTACTCCTCGACCGCCTTCCCGATGCTGACCGGCACGCTGATCACGACGGCCGGCTTCATCCCCGTCGGTTTCGCTGCCTCGACCGCCGGCGAATATGTGCGCACCCTGTTTTATGTCGTCGGTATCGCGCTGGTCGTGTCCTGGTTCGCGGCCGTCTATTTCACGCCATGGCTCGGCCACATGATCCTGAAGCAGCGCAAGCACGCCGGCAACCATCACGACGTCTTCGACACGCGATTCTATCGCCGTCTTCGCTCGACCGTGGCATGGGTGGTGCGCCACCGCATCATCGTGCTAGTGATGACGCTGATGACCTTTGCCACCAGCCTGTGGGCGTTCCAGTTCATCCCGCAGAATTTCTTCCCGCAATCGTCGCGTCCGGAAATACTTGTCGATCTCTGGCTGCCGGAAGGCACCAGCATCAAGGAGGTCGAGACGCAGGCCAAGGCGCTCGAAGCCAGGATGATGGACGACAAGGACAAGCGCTTCATCGCCACCTATATCGGCGAAGGCGCGCCGCGTTTCTTCCTGCCGCTCGACCAGCAGCTTCGCAATCCGAATTTCGCCCAGCTTCTGGTGATGGCCAATGACGAGCCGGCCCGCGAGCGGCTGATCGTCAAGCTGCGCACCATCCTGGCCGAGGATTTCCCATCGATCCGCGCCAAGGTCGATCGCCTGTTCCTCGGTCCGCCGACCGGCTGGCCGGTACAGATGCGCGTCATGGGTCCCGATCGCCAGGAAGTGCGCCGCATCGCCGACGAGGTGAAGGCGAAGTTCCAGGCAAATCCGCTGCTCGGCGCCATCCATGACGACTGGCTGGAGCCGGTGCCGGCGATGAAGCTGGTGATCGACCAGGATCGAGCCCGTGCGCTCGGCGTCACCTCGCAGCGCATCCGCCAGGTGCTGCAGGCAAGCATGTCGGGAGCGCCGCTCGATGACTTCCGCGACGGCGAGGAGACGGTTTCGATCGTCGCCCGCGAACCGGAGGCAAGCCGTCACCTGCTGTCGGCGGTCGATTCCGTCTACATCCCGACAGATTTCGGCGGCTCCGTGCCGCTGTCGCAGGTCGCCAAGGTGGTTCCGGTGCTGGAGCAAGGCGTCGAATGGCGGCGCGACCGCCTGCCGACCATCAGCGTACGCGCCACGCTGCCGGACGGCGTGCAGCCGAACGATGTCGCCATGAAGATGTACAGCGACATGCAGGGCCTGCGCGCCAGCCTCGCCCCGGGCTACAAGATCGAGATCCAGGGCGGCGCCGAGGATGCGGCCGAAAGCCAGGCCTCGATCGCGGCGAAAGCTCCAGTCATGCTGGCCGTCATCGTCGTGCTGCTGATGATCCAGCTGCAGCATTTCGGTAAAGCGATGCTGGTGCTGGCGACCGGTCCGCTCGGCATCATCGGTGCGGCTGCGGCACTCTTGATCAGCGGCGCCCCGTTCGGCTTCGTCGCAATCCTCGGTGTTATCGCCCTGCTCGGCATCATCATGCGAAACTCGATCATCCTGGTCGATCAGATCGATCAGGACATCGCCGCCGGCGTGGAGCGCTCCGAGGCCATCATCGGCTCGGCGGTCCGCCGGTTCCGGCCGATCGTGCTGACGGCATTGACCGCGGTGCTGGCACTGATCCCGATCTCGCGCGGCGTCTTCTGGGGGCCGCTCGCCTACGCCATGATGGGCGGCATTCTCGTCGCCACGGTGCTGACCATCCTTGTCCTGCCGGCAGCCTATGCACTGTTCTTCGGCAGGGAGCCCAAGAAGGTGGTGGCAACGGAGGAGGCGGCCAAGGTGGCAGAAGAAAGCGAAAGGCCGCAACTGGCCCTGGCGGCCGAATAGAGCTGTTGGCAAATGTGACCTCCGGCGGTTTAATCCGCCCACCAGGCGTAGGCGCCGGAGGAGGACGGTTATGACCATGGCTCAGACAAAGGCGGCGTTGCGGCTGCCGATCGACGGGCGCCATCGCCAGATGTTCATCGGCGGCGCCTGGGTCGATGCCCGCTCCGGCCGGACCATGGAGAGCCGCAACCCCGCCACCGGCGCGGTCATCGCCACCGTGCCGCGCGGCGACCGCCAGGACATCGACTTGGCGGTGACTGCAGCCCGCAAGGCGTTCGAGGGACCGTGGAGCCGGTTCAAGCCTTATGAGCGGCAGGTGCTGCTGCTGAGGATCGCCGACCTCTTCGAAAAGCACTGGGAAGAGATCAGCCGCTCCGACACCACCGACATGGGCATGCCGATCATACGCACCCGCGCCAATCGCAACCGCGTCATTGGCATGCTGCGCTACTATGCCGGCATGGCGACGGCGCTGCACGGTGAGACCATCGAAAACTCGCTGCCCGGCGAAATCGTCTCCTTCACCCGCAAGGAGCCGGTCGGCGTCGTCGGCGCCATCATTCCCTGGAACGCGCCGACCGCCGCGTCGATCTGGAAGATCGGCCCGGCGCTGGCGACCGGCTGCACCGTTGTATTG
Organism: Mesorhizobium sp. WSM4836; assembly: GCF_055811815.1. Lineage (NCBI taxonomy): Bacteria > Pseudomonadati > Pseudomonadota > Alphaproteobacteria > Hyphomicrobiales > Phyllobacteriaceae > Mesorhizobium > Mesorhizobium sp. WSM4836. Next base: position 119,701 of record NZ_JBVVQF010000005.1, on the reverse strand, counting down.
AAACCATCGGAAGAGGCGCCGCTGACGCCACTTTTGATCGCCGACATCATGAACGAGGCGGGTGTTCCCAAAGGCGTCGTCAACATCGTCACAGGCACCGGCACCGAGGCAGGTGCCGCACTCGCCGAGCACATGGGCGTCGACAAGATCGTCTTCACCGGCTCGACGGCGACCGGCCAGTCGATCGTGCGCGCCTCGGCCGGCAACCTCAAGCGCGTTTCGCTGGAGCTCGGCGGCAAGTCGCCGGTCATCGTCTGCGCCGATGCCGATCTCGACAAAGCGGTGCCGGTGGCCGCGATGTCGGTGTTCGCCAATTCCGGCCAGATCTGCATCGCCGGTTCGCGCCTGTTTGTCGAACGCGCCGTCCATGACGAGTTCGTCGAGCGGCTCGCGGTATATGCCAAGGGTCTCAGGGTCGGCGACGGCATCGACCCGGCGACCGAGATCGGTCCGCTGGTCTCCGAAAAGCAGCTGCAACGGGTCACCGGTTACCTCGAGGCCGGCACTGCGGAAGGGGCGAAACTCGTCACCGGAGGCACCCGGCTTGTGGAAGGCGCACTTGCCGCCGGCAATTTCGTCGCGCCGACTGTCTTTGCCGGCGTCTCGGACGACATGAAGATCGCCCGCGAGGAGATCTTCGGGCCGGTGGTTTCAGCCTTGCCATTCGATACGCTGGACGAGGTGGTCGAGCGGGCCAACAACACGCCCTACGGCTTGGCTGCAGGGGTCTTCACCCAAAATCTCGTCGCCGCCCACCAGCTGTCGCAAAAAATCCGGGCCGGCTCGGTCTGGGTCAACACCTACCACGCCATCGATCCGGCTGTGCCGTTCGGCGGCTACAAGATGAGCGGTTACGGCCGCGAGGGCGGCGCCGAGCACCTCGACGAGTATCTCAACACCAAGGGCGTGTTCATCAAGATCGGCTGAGCCTGCGCCAACAGGGTCAGAAACGAAAAACCCGCCTCGAGAGGCGGGTCTTTGGAGCCAATTAGCACCATACCCAGATTAGTAGCATAGCTGCCGGCACAAAGCAAGAACAAAATAGGGCTGTGCCTCAAATAATAGGCGTGCCGGGCGTCTCGATGTTCCGGCAGGGGATCGGGCGCACCGCGCGCCCGATCCCTCAAGGCAAGCCTCAGATGACGAACAGCCAGTTGGCGAGCAGCATCACCACCACGCCGGCGATCAACGTCAGGTATGGCAGCATGCCCGCCTTTCGCGTTGCAAGGTCGGACGAGCTCATGCCGAGATCGGCCAGCATGTGGTCGGGGAATTTGCCCTTGTCCTGGATGTAGTGCCGGAACCAGAACACCGGGATGATCAAGGCGGCCGTGATCAGCCCGGCCCACAAGGCCATCGGGTTCCAGACCTTGGCGCCGGCGCCCATGAAGACCGCGTTGACATAGGCAAAGATCGCGCCGAGGCCGAGCAGCCAGCTCGGCGCCTTCCATGGCCGCGCGATGTGGCCATTGTCGATGCGGTGGATCCAGCCGGCATTGAGGTTGAGGAAGTTGAAGATGATGTAGCCGCAGTTCGACACCGCGAGGATGAAGAAGAAGCTTGTCGCATCGGCCGAGGCGATGGCCAGCACGATCAGGTTGAAGACCAGGTCGGTCCACATCGCCCGTGTCGGCGCGCCGTGCTCGTTGACATGGCTGAGGTAGCGCGGCAGCCAGCCGTCGACCGAACCCTGGTAGAGCGTACGCGAAGAGCCGGCCATCGCCGTCATGATGCAGAGCACCAGCGCCAGGATCATCAGCATCACCAGCAGGCTATGGATCAGCTGGCCGCCGCCGACCATGCCGGCCAGCGCATCGGCAACACCGGAGCCGTCGACGATCGGCGTCGCCAGCATGCCGTTCAAGCCGAGCACGCCCTGGAAGGTGAACGGCACAAGGATGAACAGCAGCATGCACAACAGGCCGGAGTAGAAGATCGCCTTGAAGGTATCGGTGCCGGGGTTCTTGAACTCGGAGGTGTAGCAGACGGCGGTCTCGAAACCGTAGGTCGACCATGCCGCGATGAACATGCCGCCGAACACCAGCGTCCAGCCGGCGATGTTCCACGCGCCGGGCTCCGGCGCATAGGCTGCTGCCAGCGGCACCAGCGGCGAAAAATTCGCCCAGTCGATCTGGCCGGTGACGATCGGCACAACCCCGACGATCAGCATCGGGATAATGACCAGCAGGCCGATATATTTCTGCACATTGGCGGTGCCCAGAATGCCGCGATGCTGGATCGAGAAGATGATCAGCATCAGCACCGCGCCGATGAAGAAGGTGGCGTTGAAAGTGAAGGAAACCGGGCCAAGCGTGTGGCCGTAGAGCGTCCAGTTGCGGATCGCCGGCGTCGCGGCCGCGGTGACCACGGCGATGGCGTCGGCGGCGCTGGTTCCGGCATGGGCCGCGATGTAGGCGGCGACTTCCGGCGAAGTGTCGGTGAACAGCGGCACCGGCGCCAGCGCGTTGAGGATATAGGCGGCCGCGATCGAGCAGCCGAGCGACAGCACCGGCGACCAGGCGAACCAGTTGCACCACACCGAAAGCGGCGCGATGAATTTCGAATAGCGCAGCCAGGCGGTGGCGCCGTAGATCGAGGCGCCGCCGGACTTGTTCGGGAACAGGCCGGCGATCTCCGCATAGGTGAAGGACTGCAGGAAGCCCATGATCATGGATGCTGTCCAGATCAGGAAAGCCAGCGTTCCGGTGGTGCCGGCAATGCCGCCGATCGAAAACAGGACAAGGGCCGGAACGCCGCTTGCCACCCAGAAGGCGCCGCGCCAATCGATGCTCCGGTGCAGCTGCCCTTCGGCAGGCGGCACCAAGGTGGTGACTATCGTGCTCATTTACGTGAATTCCCCATTTTGATGTTCCCCATCGGCAACAGCCGCAATCTCGCGAGGCGTCATCGACGCTCACGTTGACGGTCCAGGTCTTTCCGCTCAGTAGTATTTTATTCTTAGCAGTGAAGATTGACCCAACACGCTTTCACGTCAAGCGGTTTGTGACGCTTTGCACATTGCGCTTGGGAAACAGTCGAGCTTCGTTGGCCCTGCCAACGGGTGCGGTCTTTCCTTTTGTTCCAGCTTGGCAAAGCCGCACTTCGTCCAGCACCCCTCAACCGTCTTGGCGCTGCGCGCCAATCCACCTTCTCCCACAAGCGGAGAAGGGAAGAACCGGGCGGCGTCGATCAGGAACGAGGCCTGGTCTTTTGCGGGTCGTAGTGGGCGAAGGCGACGACGCGCGCCGGCAGCCGCTTGCTGTGGCCGTCGAGCTTGCCGATCTCGACCTCGGTGCCGATCGCCGAATGCGCGACGTCGAGCCTAGCCAGCGCGATTGTCTTGTTCAGCACCGGCGAGCGCATGCCGGAAGTGACGACGCCGACCTGCGCGCGGCCGACATGCACGCAATCGCCGTGGCCGACCGCGACATTGGCGTCGATGTCGAGGCCGACCAGCTTCTTCTGCGGATTTTCCTTGCGCCGGATCAGCGCCTCGCGGCCGATGAAATCGTCGCTCTTGGTCTTCAGCGGTACGGTGAAGCCGATGCCGGCCTCAAACGGATCGGTCTGGTCGGAGAACTCATAACCGGCAAAGATCAGCCCGGCCTCGATGCGCACCATGTCGAGCGCTAGCAAGCCCATCGGCTTCAGGCCGTGCGGCTGGCCGGCCTGCCAGATCGCGTCAAACACCTTTTCGGCGTCGCGCGGATGGCACCAGATCTCGTAGCCGAGCTCGCCGGTGTAACCGGTGCGCGAAATAACGATCGGAATGCCCTTGCCGCCGCCGATGCGGGCGACGGCGAAACGGAACCATTCGAGCTCGTCGATCGACGGCTGCAGCGGCGAGGTCCAGATGATCTGCCGCAGGATGTCGCGGCTTTTCGGTCCCTGCACGGCGACGTTGTGCATCTGGTCGGTCGACGAGCGCACCAGCAGGGTGAGGCCGAGTTTTTGCGCCGTTTCGCGCAGCCATTCGCCGGATAGATCGTCGCCGCCAACCCAGCGGAAATTGTCCTTGCCGAGCCTGAGCAGCGTGCCGTCGTCGATCATGCCGCCATGCTCGTAGCACATGGCCGAATAGACCACCTGGCCGACGCCGAGCTTCTTGATGTCGCGGGTCAGCGTGTATTGCAGCAGCGCCTCGGCGTCCGGCCCGGTGACCTCGAACTTGCGCAGCGGCGACAGGTCCATGATCACGGCGTCTTGCCGGCAGGCCCAGTATTCGTCGATCGGCCCTTGCCTGGCGAAGGAATTGGCCAGCCAATAGCCCTTGTACTCGACGAAGTTGCGGGTGTGCTTGGCAAAGCTCGAATGAAAGGCGGTCTCGCGGGTCATTTTCGGTTCCGAATCGGGCGTCATGCGTCTGGCGATCGCTCGCGAGAATTTGTGCTGGCCGGAATAGGTTCGCACATGGATGTCGGTCAGGTTCCAGCCATTGGCCGGCGTCGTATCGTCGGGGCAGGCGGACGAAACGCAGACGATGTCGGTCAGCGCCCGCAGCAGCACATAGTCGCCCGGCCGCGACCATGGCTCGTCTGCCACCACGACACCATGCGCGTCGATCGCCGTGTTGAAAAAGAAGTTGATCGCCATCCAGCCGGCGCGGGGCGTCACACCCTTGTCGGCCAGCGCGCGGTTGAAATTCTCCGAGCAGTTGGGATGGCCGGGATAGCCGATGTCGTCGTAATATTTGGCGGCGCAGGCGAGTGCGAATGCATCATGCCGGCCGCAAGTGTCCTGGATAACCTCGACCAGCGGCTCCATGTCCTGGTCGTAATATTTCGAGTGCAGGCCGGGCATCGGATAGCTTGAGCCCATCAGCGTGCGCGTCGTGGTCACGTCGAGCGGATGATCGCGTCCCTTGTCCAGCTTGCGCGCCGAAAAGCACTGGAAGTCCGTGCATTGTCGCCCATCGACATCGATGATCTGCAGATAGTCGCCCGCCTTGACGAAGTAGGCCTCCGCCGTCGCCGAGTGGACGCGCAGGTCGAGCACGGGATCGGCCAGCGGGTCGGCAAGCCTGGATTTCGCCACCGGGCGAATGGTGGCGCGCCGGACGATAACGCTAAGCGGCGTCGCCGTATCGTGGCCGTCGACCAGCATTGGCCCGCCGGGCGCCGCAATCAGCATCGACCCATCGCGGGCGACGGTGAACCCCTGTTCAACACCGGCAGGGGTGGCCCCGCCGAAGACGCGAACCGCCTTTGCCCGGTCGAGCTGTACCTCGCGCCGCTCGAGGGCTCGGCGCAAGGGTGCGAGGCTGTCGCCGCCCTCCGCAAGCAGCGCCTTGATGCCGGCGGCATTGCTGTTCGATGTCTCGCCAAAAATGCCGGGATCGGTCGCGCCGCTGCTGTCCCATGCCAGCAGCTCGCAGGCCTGCCCGCCTTCGACATTGCGCACGCTGATCGTATCGCCGGCCTCGACCTCGATCAGCACCGTGCCGTTGCCCTGAACCGAATAGCGCTCCATCCCGGCCGGCAGCGCGATCTGGCCGGGCCGCAGGATCAGGCTCGGCCGCGGCGGTCCGGCGGCGATTACGGGGTAGGGCGACTGGCTCATCTCAACCTTGCGTTCGAGAAACAAGTTTGCCTGTGTGTGAAATTATTTTAGCGGGAAGAATAGGATAGAAGAGCCGGAGTTGGCAAGTGAAGGGTGGAGCGCGGCCCTTCCCTTCTCCCACAAGGGGCGAAGGAACATAGCGCACAATCCTACCCCAACTCCTCGCTGTGGCTGATCTCGACGCCATACTCAGCGGCCGAATCCAGCATCGTATGCCACAGGCTTTCGGCAAACGTCGCAAATACCAGAAGATTGAACACCGCCTGTCCGTTCGGCTGGTCACTAGCGCGCCACAGACTGACGCTGGTATGGTCGATCGAGGTCGCGGCAGCGGTGCCGGCCGGGAACGCCGCCGAGTGCAGGTCCAGCGACGACAGTTTGGCCAGCGTCGCGCGCGCCTTTTCTCCCGAGACGCTGATCAGCACGCGAGCATGCGACTGGTCGGACAGCGAGGCGGATTGCGCAAACGCCTGCCTTAGTGGTTCGATCGCGTGCTTGCCGCCCTTCGACAGGACGAGGAACTGGTCCGGTCCCGACCAGATCAGCGTGGCGTCGGGAACTCGGACCGCCTTCGGGACATCCGGGGCGGCAACGCCGAAGCGGGCTTTCGCTGCGCTTGCCAGCTCCGCCGCCTTGCCGCGCCGCGCCATCACCTGGATCAGGTCGAAATTGCGGATCTCGGTGAGCGATACGCCGGCCGCCTTGCCGCGCGCGCCATAGGCGCCGACAACAAGCGCTTTCTCCAGCGGGCTGCGGGCAATCCAGGAAAACTCAGCCACGCTGGCGCCCTCCATCCGGATCGTAGAAGACCGGGCTGCACAGCTCGACATCGTAGTCTTCGCCGCGCAACGGATCGTGCGCATTGACGATCTCGCCGACGCGCTCGCGGCCGCGCTCGACCAGGCCAAGCCCGATCCACTGGTCGAGCATCGGCGAAAAGCAGACCGAGGTAACGTAGCCCTGGTCGTTGTCGGGACCGGGCGTCTCGCCCTTCGGGATGATATGCACGCCGGAACGCATGCGGCGCGTCTTGTCGGCCGGTTTGATGCCGACCACGACCTGCCGGTCCGGCGCAACCAGCGCCGCGCGTCCGGCCATGACACGGCCGATGAAATCCTTCTTGGTCGACATCATCTTGCCGAGGCCGAGGTCGGCGGCCGTCGTCGTGCCGTTCAGCTCCGGCCCGGCGACATGGCCCTTTTCGATGCGCATGACGCCGAGCGCCTCGGTGCCGTAGGGCGTCACGCCGAACGGCTTACCGGCCAGCATCAAATTGCGCACCAGCGCCTCGCCGTAACGGCCGGGAACCGAAATCTCGAACGCCATTTCGCCCGAAAACGAGATGCGGAACAGCCGCGCTCTGATGCCGCCGCGAAGCGCGACTTCCCGCGCCCCCATGAACGGAAAACCTTCATTCGACAGATCCTCCGCCGGATCGACGATTTCGCAAAGCAGGTCCCGCGTCTTCGGCCCGGCCACCGAGAATTGCGCCCACTGGTCGGAGACGGAGGTCAACTGCACGTCGAATTCGGGGAACAGCACCTGCCGGCAGAATTCGAGATGCTGCATCACCAGCCCGGCCTTGGCGGTGGTGGTGGTCAGGAAATAGTGATCCTCGGCCAGCCGCGACGTGGTGCCATCGTCATAGACGATGCCGTCCTCGCGCAGCATCAGCCCGTAGCGGGCTTTGCCGACAGCAAGATTGGAGAAGGTGTTGATGTAGACGCGGTCGAGGAAGGCGCCGGCGTCCGGGCCGTGCACGTCGATCTTGCCGAGCGTCGAGACGTCGCAGAAGCCGACGCCGGAGCGCACCGCCTTGACCTCGCGGGTAACCGATTCCAGCCAGTCCTTTTCGCCGGCGCGCGGATACCATTGCGCCCGTTTCCACAGGCCGGTGTCGACGAACACCGCCCCCTGTTCGGCTGCCCAGTGGTGCGACGGCGTCAGTCGTGTCGCGTGAAAATTCTCGTCGCGATGATGGCCGGCGAAGGCGCCGATGGCGACCGGCACGTAGGGCGGCCGGTAGATCGTCGTGCCGGTCTGGGGAATGGATTTGCCTGACACCGCAGCCATGATGGCGAGACCGGCGACGTTCGAGGTCTTGCCCTGGTCGGTGGCCATGCCGAGCGTCGTATAGCGCTTGAGATGCTCGACGGATTCAAAACCTTCACGCTGCGCGAGTTCGATGTCGGACGCGGTCACGTCATGCTGGTAATCGACGAAGGCTTTCCCTTTGCCGGCGACGTGCCAGAGCGGCGTCAGCGAAAACGCCTCATCGTCGGCGACCGGCGATGTGCCGGCATCGCCGCTTCGTGCAGCGCTCTGCGCTGCCGCAGCACCCGCGGTAAATCCCTGGCGCAGGCAGTCGCCCAGGCCGAAGGCGCCGTTGGCGGCGCCGACCGCCACCATGCCGGGCGGCGCACCATCCGGCACGAAGGCTGATATATCGTCCTGCCATTTCGGCCGGCCGCGATGGTAGGAGGTCAGCCCGACCGCCGGATTCCAGCCGCCGGAGACGGCAAGCCCGTCGGCTTCGACTTCCGCCCGTGCGCCGCCAGTGAGTGCCACCGCGATTTTCCGGACACCGTCCTTGCCGCCTTCGACTCCGCTGACCGAACCGCTCAGCACCGGAAAGCCACCCTTGGAAGCAAGCGCGCGATGCGCGGCGGAGACGTCCGGGCGCGCATCGACGACCGCCGCGATCGTCAATCCGGCGGCAAGCGCGGTCTCGACCGTGCGCCAGCCGTCCGCATTGTTGGTGAACAGGGCGATCCTCCTGGCAGGGGTAACCGCGTAGCGCGCGACATAGGTCCGCATTGCCGAAGCCATCATAACGCCCGGCGTGTCGTTGCCTGCAAAGACGATCGGCCGCTCGATGGCGCCGGCGGCAACGATTGAGCGCTTGGCCACGATGCGCCACAGCCGCTGGCGCACCTGGTGCTCGGGCGGCGAGGGCAGGTGGTCGTTGACCCGCTCGATGGCGCCATAGGTGCCGCCATCATAGACGCCGAACAATGTCGTGCGGTTCATGATGCGGACATCGGGCAGTGCTGCGAGTTCGGCCCGCGTGCGCGAAATCCATTCGGCTGCCGGCTCGCCGTCGATCATGCCGCCGTCGGCGAGCAGGCGGCCGCCAAGCGCAAAATCTTCCTCGCACAGGATGACGCGGGCGCCGCTGCGCCCGGCCGCCAATGCCGCAGCCAGTCCGGCCGGGCCGGAACCGGCGATCAGCACGTCGCAATGCGCCCACGCCTTGTCGTAATGGTCGGGATCGGCAACGCCCGCCGCACGGCCGAGGCCGGCGGCGCGGCGGATCGCCGGCTCGTAGACCGCTTCCCAGAATTTCGCCGGCCACATGAAGGTCTTGTAGTAGAAGCCGGCGACGAAGATCGGCGCGAACAGCTGGTTGACCGCCATCAAATCGTGGCGCAGCGACGGCCAGCGGTTCTGGCTGGCCGCTTCGAGCCCGTCATAGAGCTCGGCTGTGGTCGCCTTGGTGTTCGGCTCGCGCCGCGCTCCGCTGCGCAGTTCGACCAGCGCGTTGGGCTCCTCCGACCCGGCTGTCAGGATGCCGCGCGGCCGATGGTATTTGAACGAGCGGCCGACCAGCTTGACGGCATTGGCGATCAGCGCCGAGGCTAGCGTGTCGCCCTGGAAGCCGGCAAAGCTCTTGCCGTCGAAGCGGAAGCCCAGCGGCGCGGCGCGATCGATGAGACCGCCGCTCTCCAGCCGATGTGTCTGCGCAGGGCCAACCATCAGGCGCAAACCTTGGCGGCACCAGCGCCCGCCGCCGGCTCGACCGACGAAATCTCGTGCGTCAGCGTGTTGCGGGCGACCTTCAGCCAGGCCCGGCAGCCGCCGCCGTGATACCAGTATTCGCTCATCGGCCCGGCGACATTGTCGCGCAGGTGGACATAGTCGAAGACCTCGTCTTCGGAGACGTCGGCGGCCGGACGCACCGGCTTGGCGTCGCCGAGATAGGTGAACTCGCCGAGTTCGCGTTCGCCGCAGAAGGGACAGACAATGCGCATGCTCTCTTCAGCCAGCCATCAATGCAGGTTCGGTTGGGCGCCCTGGCCCTTTTCGTCGATCATCGCACCTCGCCGGAAGCGGTCGAGGCGGAAGCGGGTAGCCTCCTTGTGCGGCTCGTCGCGTGCCAGCAGGTGGGCAAAGACGAGCCCGGAGCCGGGCGTCGCCTTGAAGCCGCCATAACACCAGCCGGCGTTGAGATAGAGCCCGTCGACCGGCGTCTTGTCGATGATCGGCGACCCGTCCATCGACATGTCCATGATCCCGCCCCACTGGCGCAGCAGCCGCACCCGGCCGATCATCGGCATCAGCGCCATGCCGCCTTCGCAGACGTCTTCCATGACAGGCAGATTGCCGCGCTGGGCGTAAGAATTGTAGCCGTCTATGTCGCCGCCGAACACCAGGCCGCCCTTGTCGGACTGGCTGACGTAGAAATGCCCGGCGCCGAACGTCATGACATTGGGGATCAGCGGCTTGATCGCCTCCGAGACAAAGGCCTGCAGCACATGGCTTTCGATCGGCAGCCGCATGCCGGCCATTGCCGCGACGCGCGACGAGGAGCCGGCGACCGCCATGCCGACCTTGCCGGCGCCGATCCTGCCGCGCGATGTCTCGACCCCGGTCACCTTGCCGCTGCCGTCGCGGACAAAGCCGGTCACCTCGCAATTCTGGATGATGTCGACGCCGAGCGCGCTTGCCGCATGCGCATAGCCCCAGACCACGGCGTCGTGGCGCGCCGTGCCGCCGCGCCGCTGCAAAAGCCCGCCCTGCACTGGAAAGCGCGCATTGTCGAAGTTCAGGAACGGCATCATCTTCCTGACGGCCGCCAGATCGAGCAGCTCGGCATCGATGCCGTTGATGCGCATGGTGTTGCCGCGCCGCGCGTACGCGTCGCGCTGCGCGTCGGAATGGTAGAGATTGATGACGCCGCGCTGGCTGACCATGGTGTTGTAGTTGAGGTCCTGCTCCATCCGTTCCCACAGCTTCATCGACAGCTCGTAGAAACCGGTATTGCCGGGCAGCCCGTAATTGGAGCGGATGATGGTGGTGTTGCGGCCGGCATTGCCGGAGCCGATCCAGCCCTTTTCCAGCACGGCGACATTCCTGATGCCGTATTCACTGGCGAGAAACCATGCCGTCGCCAGGCCATGGCCGCCGCCCCCGATGATCACCACGTCGTAGTGGCTCTTCGGGCTCGCGTCGCGCCAGGTGCGCTGCCAGTTCTTGTGGCCGGAAAATGCCGCCCGGGCGAGGGAGAAGATCGAGTATTTCATGAACCTGTTTCGCGCCGGGCGTGCAACAATTCCGGATTAGATGTCGAGCGTGTGGTCGCGCTCCCACTGGGTGAAGTGGGAAGCATAGGAATTCCATTCCTGCTGCTTGAGCTTTAGATAGGCCGACGAGAATTCCTCACCCAGCGCCGCCTTGAGCGATTTGTCGTTGTCGAACTCGCGCAACGCGTCGAGCAGGTTGAGCGGCAGTTTCGGCGCGCCTTCCACCGTATGGCCGAATTGGTACATGTCGATATCGTAGCGCCTGCCGGGATCGGCCTTGGAGCGGACGCCGTCAAGGCCGGCGGCGATGATCACCGCCTGCAGCAGATAGGGGTTTGCCGCGCCGTCCGGCAGGCGCAGCTCGAAGCGGCCGGGACCAGGCACGCGCACCATGTGGGTTCGGTTGTTGCCGGTCCAGGTCACCGTGTTCGGCGCCCAGGTGGCACCGGAGATGGTGCGCGGTGCGTTGATGCGCTTGTAGGAGTTGACCGTCGGGTTGGTAATCGCGGCAAGCGCCGACGCATGTTTCATGATACCGCCGAGGAAATTCCTGCCCTTTGCCGACAGGCCGAGCTCCATCGCATTATCGGCAAAGACATTGGTATTGCCGTCCTTGTCCCACACCGAGATATGCGCATGGCAGCCATTGCCGGTCAGGCCCTGGAAGGGTTTAGGCATGAAGGTTGCGCGCAGGCCGTGCTTTTCGGCAACCGACTTCACCATGAATTTGAAGAACGAATGCTTGTCGGCGGTCGCCAGCGCATCGTCGAAGGCCCAGTTCATCTCGAACTGGCCGTTGGCGTCCTCGTGGTCGTTCTGGTAGGCGCCCCAGCCGAGCGCCAGCATGTGGTCGCAGATCTCGGCGATGACATCGTAGCGGCGCATCACCGCCTGCTGGTCGTAGCAGGGTTTCGACGCCGTGTCGTATTCGTCGGAAATCGTCTTGCCGTCCGGCGAGATCAGGAAGAATTCGGCCTCGACGCCGGTCTTGATGTGCATGCCGTCGCCGGCGGCCTCCGCGATCAGTCGCTTCAGCGTGTTGCGCGGCGCCTGCTCGACCGATTTGTCGTCCATGATGCAGTTGGCGGCGACCCAGGCGACTTCGGGCTTCCAAGGCAACTGAATCACCGAATCCGGATCCGGCACCGCCAGCATGTCGGGATGCGCCGGCGTCAGGTCGAGCCAGGTGGCGAAACCGGCAAAGCCGGCGCCGTCCCGCTGCATGTCGGCAATCGCCTGCGCCGGCACCAGCTTGGCGCGCTGCCCACCGAACAGGTCGGTGTAGGATATCATGAAATATTTGACGCCCTTCTCCTTGGCGAAGGCGGCGAGATCGTTCCCCATTATAGTTCCTCGCTTACTGGCATTTGGTTGTTTTAGAAGCCGTTCTTGCCCGGTATCCAGTTGGTGCCAGCCAGCGGCACGCCGGCCATGGCGGCGGCTTCGATCGTCAAGGCCACAAGATCCTCGGGCTCGAGATTGTGCAGGCTGTTCTTGCCGCAGGCGCGGGCGATCGTCTGAGCCTCAAGTGTCATCACCTTAAGATAATTCGCCAGCCGTCGTCCGGCCGCGATCGGATCGAGCCGCTTCATCAGCTCGGGATCCTGCGTGGTGATGCCGGCCGGGTCGCGTCCCTCATGCCAGTCGTCATAGGCGCCGGCAGTGGTGCCGAGCTCGTTGTATTCCGGTTCCCAGCGCGGATCATTGTCGCCGAGCGCGACAAGCGCTGCCGTGCCGATCGACACCGCATCGACGCCGAGTGCCAGCGCCTTGGCGACGTCGGCGCCGTTGCGTATGCCGCCGGAGACGATCAGCTGCACCTTGCGGTGCATGCCGAGATCCTGCAGCGCCTGTACAGCCGGCCTGATGCAGGCGAGCGTCGGCTGGCCGACATTTTCGATGAACACTTCCTGGGTTGCGGCGGTGCCGCCCTGCATGCCGTCGACGACGACGACGTCGGCGCCCGATTTCACCGCAAGCGCGGTATCGTAATAGGGCCGCGCGCCGCCGACCTTGACGTAGATCGGCTTTTCCCAGTCGGTGATCTCGCGCAGTTCGAGGATCTTGATCTCGAGGTCGTCCGGCCCGGTCCAGTCGGGGTGGCGCGAGGCCGAGCGCTGGTCGATGCCTTTCGGCAGCGTGCGCATTTCGGCGACGCGGTCGGAGATTTTCTGGCCGAGCAGCATACCGCCGCCGCCGGGCTTGGCGCCCTGGCCGACGACAACCTCGATCGCATCGGCGCGGCGCAGATCGCGCGGGTTCATGCCGTAGCGCGACGGCAGGTATTGGTAGACCAGCGTCTTCGAATGGCCGCGCTCTTCCTCGGTCATGCCGCCGTCGCCGGTGGTGGTCGAGGTGCCCGACAGCGTCGCGCCACGGCCGAGCGCTTCCTTCGCCGGGCCGGACAGCGAGCCGAAGCTCATACCGGCAATGGTGATCGGGATTTTCAATTCGATCGGTTTTTTCGCATAGCGCGAACCGAGCACGACGCTGGTGTCGCAGCGCTCGCGATAGCCTTCGAGCGGGTAGCGCGAGATCGAGGCGCCGAGGAACAGAAGGTCGTCGAAATGCGGCAGCTTGCGCTTGGCGCCGGCGCCACGGATGTCATAGATGCCGGTCGCCGCGGCGCGGCGGATCTCGGAAAGCGTGTAGTCGTCGAAGGTCGCGGATGTGCGCGGCGTCGTCGGCGGGTTGCGATAGGTCATTGAGCCTCAATACGCGTCGGCGTTGTCGATATTGAAATTGTAAAGCGTGCGCGCCGAGCCGTAGCGCTTGAACTCCGCCGCCTTGACGCCGGTCACGCCGGCGCGGTCGAGCAGATTTTGCAGCAATTCGAGATGCTCGGGCCGCATCTCCTTGGCGATGCAATCGGCGCCGAGGCTTTCGACCTTGCCGCGCACGAAAAGCCGCGCCTCGTAGATGGAATCGCCGAGCGCATCGCCGGCATCGCCCAGCACCACGAGATTGCCGGACTGCGCCATGAAGGCCGACATGTGGCCGATATTGCCATGGACGACGATGTCGATGCCCTTCATCGAGATGCCGCAGCGCGACGACGCATTGCCTTCGATGACCAGCAACCCGCCCCTGCCGGTGGCGCCGGCATACTGGCTGGCATCGCCTTTGACGACGATCTGGCCGGACATCATGTTCTCGCCGACGCCGGGTCCGGCCGAACCATGCACGGTGATGGTGCCGCCGTCGTTCATGCCGCCGCAATAATAGCCGACGCTGCCGCGCACATCGATGGCGACCGGCTGGTCGACGCCGACGGCGACCGAATGGCTGCCTCGCGGGTGCAGCACCTCCCAGGCGGTCTCATTGGAACCGGGCGCCAGATCGTGCAGCGCCCGGTTGAGCTCGCGCAGTGACATTTCGGCCAGGTCGAAGACCCTCGATGCCTGGCCCGGCTCACGCGCGGCCTTGGAGAGGTTAATTGCCGGCATCAGCTCAATGCTCCCAGAAATAGACGGTTGCGGGCTCGGGTTCCCAGACCTTCGCATTGTCTATGCCGGGCAGTTTGGTCAGCGCACGATATTCCGAGCCGAAGGCGACATACTGGTCGGTTTCGGCCATCACGGCGGGCTTGCAGGCGATCGGGTCGCGCACCACGCCGAAACCGTTCTTGGTGCCGACGACGAAGGTGAAAAAGCCGTCGAGGTCGCTCAGCGTGCCTCCCAGCGCCTCGCCGAGATTCTTGCCATGCGCCATCTGCGAAGTGAGATAGGCGGCAGCGACCTCGGTGTCGTTCTCGGTCTCGAATTTCATGCCTTCGCGGACCAGCTCGCGGCGGACATTGTTGTGATTGGACAGCGAGCCATTGTGCACCAGGCACTGGTCGGCGCCGGTCGAGAACGGATGCGCGCCCATCGTCGTCACCGCCGATTCGGTCGCCATGCGGGTGTGGCCGACGCCGTGCGTGCCGGTCATCTCGCGGACGCCGAAACGGTCGACGACCGCTTCGGGCAAGCCGACTTCCTTGTAGATTTCGACGACGTCGCCAGCGCCCATGATGCGGATGTCGGGGCGCAGCGCTTGGATCGCCTCGCGCGCTTCGTCGATCTTGGCGGGCGCCGTCCTGACCACCGCATGCGTCGACTTCGCAGCAATGCTCACCGGCGCGCCGATCGCCTTGGCGAGTTCGGCGTCGAGGCCGCGGAAATCGCGCTCCGGCTTGGCCGACTGGATGGTGATCTTGGCTTCATGGGAGGGCGCGCCATAGATGGCGATGCCGGCGCTGTCGGGACCGCGATCGCTGAGCGAAATCAGCATCTCCGACAGCATCGAGCCGAGTTGAGGCTCGAGCGACTTGTCTTTCAAAAACAGTCCGACGATTCCGCACATGTCAGGCTCCCGAGGTGAGATATGATTTCGGTGCTATCAGCTTCGCAGAGCAAATTCAACTGACATGAAACTTTTTTTCATGTCAAACAAATCGCCTGACGCCCAACGCGCCAGGCGAAAAGAGCGTAGGTTTAGTAACGGTCGATCGCCTCTCTTGTCTCGTCCCCGCTGCGATCCGCGGCCATATCGGCCTCGATTTCAGCGTTCTCGTGGCGCGTCTGGAGGACGTGCCATCCGATCCAGAAGACGAGGCCGATGATCACCATCAGCACTTCGGAGCCCTGAAACGGGTAGATCGCGCCGACGTCCTTGAGGTCGACGGCCCAGCTTTCCATTCCATTGGTCGACATTGCGGTTCTCCTTGTCCGTTGACTATTTCACCATGGCCTTGTCGCTCATCATGGCCTTTTCGGCGGCTCCCACTTCGCGGACCGACGCATCGAACGCATGATTGAGCGCGAAGTCGACACCCTCGAGTTCGACCTTCTTCGGCACGCGCAGCAGGTCCATGCTGTTGAGGATTTTGCAGACGACAAAGGTCGGGGCAAAACCGAGCACGAACATCAAGACCGCGCCCGCGAAATTGCCGAGCGGGTTGATGTGCGCGAAGCCCTCATAGGGCGATGACGGCTGTCCCCACAGCATGAAGCCCGCCACGACGACCCCAAGAAAACCGCCGTAACCGTGCACGGCAACGGCGCCCACCGCGTCGTCGATCTTGAAGCGGCGCTCGACGAAGTAGTGCAGCTTATAGCATATGGTTGGCACGATCGCGCCGATCAGCATCGCCTGGATCGGGTGATAGAGGTCGTTGCCGGCCGAGGCCGAGATAATGCCGCAGAGCCCCATCGAGAACGTCCAGTAAGGATCGCCTTTCGAGACGATGTAGCCGGCCATCATCCCGCCCGACAGCGACATCAGAAAGTTGAAGGTGACCGCAGAGAGGGTCGTCGGCGCAAGATAGATGTTGGTTGCTGTCCAGGTCTCGCCGGTGATCTGGCCGGCAATCGTGGCCGGGCTGATCAGCGGAATGTTGCAGGCGGCATAGAAGCCCCAGAAGCCGGTGTAGATGAGGAACAGTCCGATCGTGACCAGCCATACATTGTGGGGCGGGATATCGCGCGGCGTGCCGTCCGGCCTGAATTTGCCGATGCGCGGTCCGAGCACGATGAGGAAGGCGAGCGCCGCTCCGCCGGCGATTGCGTGCACGACCCCGGATGCATAGGCGTCGTGATAGCCCCAGAGCTTCACCATCCAGCCTTGCGGATGCCAGCCCCAAGCCGCGTCGAGGATCCACAGGACCGAGCCGATCAGCACCGCCACGATCCAGAACGCACCCGAGCGAGCGCGTTCGATGATCGAGCCCGAAATGATCGACGCCGTTGTGATCGAGAACAGCAGGAAGGCGCCCCAGAACACGCCATTGAGCCGATGCCACAGCGCGGCGTCGGTAGGCGTGACGCCGGGTTCGCCTGGATTGACGCCGGACAGATGGGTCGCCATCAGCGGATTCCATGGTTCGGCAAACGGTGCGGTCGCAAGCCCGCCCGTGATGCCCGGCCCGTTGGGAAATCCGAAATAGATCCACCAGCCGAAAAAATAAAACGTGACCGTGACGATCGGGATCGCCATGGCGTTCTTCATAAGCGTTTTCAGGTGATTGCGACGGCGCGAGACGCCGACCTCGTAGGTGCAGAACCCGACATGGATGAGGAACATCATGACGATGGTCACCCAATAATAGAACTCGGTGAAAATGGTCGTTAGAGCGTTGAGATTCCCTTCCATTCTAAGTCCCCTCTGTTCAGTTGGAATCCTTGCCTCTGAGTAAAACTTTTTGCATCTTAGTATTGCGCGCTTTTGGAGTTTTGAGTCAATATGCGCGCTGTTCGTCGCTGGCCTCTGCGCCGGCGAAGCGTCGGCAATTTATTGAGGAGAGCAAGCCCATGACGGCATCCTGGAGATTTTCGGCCCTTGCGGACCGCCACCGGGCGCTCGGCTCGAAGCTCGAGGACTGGAGCGGCATGGGCACCGCCTGGACCTACGACAAGGACGCCGACGAAGAGTACATCGCCATCCGCACCAAGGCCGGCCTGATGGACGTGTCCGGCCTGAAGAAGGTCCACATCACCGGGCCCCACGCCTCTCACCTGATCGACCTGGCGACGACGCGCGACGTCGAAAAGATCTATCCCGGCAAGTCGGCCTATGCCTGCATGCTGAACGAGGCGGGAAAATTCACCGACGACTGCATCCTCTACCGCACCGGCCCGAACGCCTGGACGGTTGTGCATGGCTCGGGCACCGGCCATGAAGAGCTGCAGCGCGCTTCGGTCGGTCGTGACGTGTCGCTGCGCTTCGACGACAATCTGCATGACCTTTCGCTGCAGGGCCCGCTAGCTATCGATTATCTGGCAAAGCATGTGCCCGGCATTCGCGACCTCAATTATTTCCATCACATGCAGACGCAGCTGTTCGGCTTCCCGGTGATGATCTCGCGCACCGGCTACACCGGCGAGCGCGGCTACGAGATCTTCTGCCGCGGCCAGGACGCCGGTACGATCTGGGACAGGATCCTCGACGAGGGCAAGAGCGCCGGCATCATCCCGTGCCGCTTCACCACGCTCGACATGCTGCGCGTCGAGAGCTACCTGCTGTTTTACCCCTATGACAATTCGCAGAAATATCCGTTCGAGAACGAAGGCCCCGGCGACACGCTGTGGGAGCTCGGCCTCGACTTCACCGTCAGCCCCGGCAAGACGGGCTTTCGCGGCGCCGAGGAGCATTATCGCCTCAAGGACAAGGAACGCTTCAAGATCTTCGGCGTGCTGCTCGAAGGCAGGGAGCCGGCCGACGAGGGCGCGCCGGTCTATCGCGACGGCAAAAAGGTCGGCGTGGTGACCTGCGCCATGTATTCGCCGCTGGTCAGGAAATCGATGGGCATCGCCCGGCTCGACGTCGATTGCGCGGTACCGGGCACTAGGCTCGAGATCCGCAACAAGAGCGGCGCTATCAGCGCAACCGCCGAGCCGCTTCCCTTCGACGATCCGAAGAAGACCAAGCGCACGGCGAAAGGCTGAGGCATACTGCGGGTATGGCAGCGAAAAGCATCATCAGCCGGCCGGTCTATGGGACCCTGTCTCCGCAGCCCGGCAAGCATCATCTTTTCATAGCGGATGCAGAGGGAGTGCTGGCCATTGCCGATCTGGCCGCCAAGGCACCGGCGGACTTCTTCGGCGGCGCCCACATCATCTTCATTCCCGGCGGCGACGGCAAATATGCCGGTGCGCTCGAAGCATTGAAGCCGGCGCAGTTTTACCTCGGCCATTCCTTTGCTAGCGCCCTGCCGCGACTGAAGCAGACGCTGGCCAACGCGCATATGGGACTCAGGCTCTATCTGGCCGGCACCGAAGGGCTGATCGGCCAGGCCATGCAGGCGGCGCTCGAAGCCGGTATCGACCACACCTCGATCCAGACCGAGCATCGCGGCTCGCTGGCGCGCCGCATGCAGTGCGTCCACTGCAAGGGCATCACCGAGAACGTGACGACGCAGCCGGCAACCTGTTCGCATTGCGGCCTCTTGCTTCTGGTGCGCGACCACTATTCGCGGCGCCTCGCCGCGTTCCAGGGCGTCTGCATCAACGCCGAGGACCGCAGCGAAATTCCTCCGATCGAGGAGGTCTTTCGATGAGCACCGGCACCACCAAGCTCGACGTCGTCGTCAGCGATGTCGTTCCGGTCAACGAGCTGGTGACGCGCTTCCACTTCCGCCAGCGCGACGGCGGGCTTTTGCCGACATTCTCCGGCGGCGCCCATGTCGTCGTCGAGATGCGCGACGGCGAACGCACCAGGCTTAATCCCTATTCGCTGATGGGCTCGCCGCTCGACACCCGCGAATACACCATCTCGGTGCGCCGCGACGACGCCGGCCGCGGCGGCTCGCTGTTCATGCACAGGCAGGTCAGGCCGGGCACGGAGATGGTGGTCAGCTACCCCGTCAATCTGTTCTCGCTCGATCTGCGCGCCAGGAAGCATTTGATGCTGGCCGGCGGCATCGGCATCACCCCGTTCATGGCGCAGACCGCGCAACTGGCGGCGGAAGGCGGCAATTTCGAATTGCATTACACCTGCCGCACCGCCTCGCTCGGCACCTACGCCGATCTGCTCAGGGAGCGCTACGATCGCCGGGTCAGGCTCTATCATGACGACCGCGACGAGCGCGTCGATCTCGACCGGCTGTTGTCGTCGCAGCCGCTCGGCACGCATCTCTATGTCTGCGGCCCGTCCGGCATGATCGGCTGGGTGCGCGACACTGCGGCGACTCTTGGCTGGCCTTCGGAGACCGTGCATTTCGAGCATTTCGCGGCCCCGCAGCCCGGCGCGCCATTCGACGTGACGCTGGCGCTCAGCGGCAAGACCATCCGCGTCGACGAGCAGCAGAGCCTGCTCGAGGCGATCGAGGCAGCCGGCGTCGATCCGCCCTATCTCTGCCGCGGCGGCGTCTGTGGCCAGTGCGAGACCAACGTCATTTCCCATGACGGCAAATTCATCCACAACGACAACTGGCTGAGCGAGGAAGACCACCGTTCGGGCTGCAAGATCATGCCCTGCGTGTCGCGCTTCGAGGGTCGGTCGCTGGTGCTGGAAAGATAGGAGGCGAGCTTGGGTATCACCTTTCGCAAGGAAACCTTCCGCGACGACTTCACCTTCAGGAACAGCCCCGAGCACATCAGGCGGTTTCCGTTCCCGTTCCACGAAGACAGCTACATGTATGCGGTCAATATCGAGCCGCATGTCGTCGGGCCGAAGGGCAGCGTGCTGGAGAATTTGATCGACGTCGACGAGCACTATGTCGCCGAGATGCAGGACCGCGCTTTGGTGCTGGCCGAGGATCCGCTGCGCTGCCAGTCGCTGCCGCATATGACGCTGGCCGGCTGGGACCTGCTCGAACTGCTGATGGAGCAGCAGGCGCTGGGCTATCCCGAGCACTTCACGCTGACCCGCGACGGCGACCGCTGGCGCTGGATCAACCGGCCGCTCGGCATCGACGACAGCTTCACCTTCGGTGACGTCTCGACGCTGCCCTATGGGCCGATGGAATATATCACCCGACAGAGCCAGGGCGATTTCTGCATCCTCGACCAGCGCGACGGCAATCTGTGGATGGATGCCGGCATGGTCACCACCCAGGCCGACTGGTCGCTCGATTTCGACATCGGCATGAATTTCTTCGAATGGCACGCGCCGGTGCCGCTGGCGCATGAGAAGGGTATATTCGTGCGGGCGCTGAAGTTCCTCACCAACATCCAGCAGGGCAAGCCGGCGCGGCGGCTGAACTGGACGATGACCATCAATCCGCGCCTCGATACCAGCCCGGAAAATTACCACAAATGGGGTCCGGACCGCGCCACGGTGACGCCGGAAAACGTCGGCGACAAGGTCCATCTGCGCGTCGAGCTGCAGAGTTTCTGGCGGCTGCCGCGCTCGAACGCGATCGTCTTCCCGATCCGCTGCTACCTGATCAAGATGGACGAGCTGGTGAGCCAGCCGAAATGGGCACGGCGCCTGCACCGCGTCATCCGCGACCTGCCCGAGGAACTCGCCAATTACAAAGGTCTGACGCGCTACCGCGCGACGCTGGTCGAATGGCTGTCGAAGCTGGATGACGGGAGCGTGACGTCGCCGGGCTTTGGGCCGGATTGACTTTTCTGCTGATGTTCCGCGCTGCCCTCTCAAGACATGGGTTCCTCGCCCCGCGCTCTGCGGGTAGCAGATGATCGACAGATAGCGCATTGGCAGGACGGTCAGCACTTCCGGCCCGTGCGGCGCGTCGGCGTCGAAGAACAGGCTGTCGCCGGGCTTCATCGGGTAGAGATTGCTGCCGTGCCGGTAAACCACCTCGCCCTCGAGCATATAGAGGAATTCCATGCCTTCGTGCTGGAAGGTCGGGAACACGTCGGAATCCTCGGTCAGCGTGATCAGATAGGGTTCGACGACGACGCCGCTGGTGTTGGAGCCGATATGGCCGAGCAGATTGTATTGATGGCCGGCGCGCGTGCCGCGGCGCTCGACATCGAGCCCTTCGCCTGCCTTGACGAAGACGGCGCTGCGCTCCTCCTCGAAGCGGCGGAAGAAGGCGGTGACGGGAACGCCGAGCGCCCGTGACAGGGCCTGCAAGGTTGTCAGCGACGGCGAGGTGATGCCGTTCTCGATCTTCGACAGCATGCCAAGCGAAATGTCGGTGGCGGCAGCCAGATCGGCGACGGTGATGCCGAGCTTCTTGCGGAATGCCCGGACCTCGCGGCCGATCGCGACCTCCAGCACTTTTTCACGCGTGTCCCGAATGGCATGCGGGTCTTGGGTCAGCGGCGTGCGGATCGTCCGGCCGTTCGGGCCAATGCCTTTCGGCGATGGCCTTGTCTTGGCTGCGACAGGATCGGCACCGCGCCTGTGATCGGAAGTCTTTTTCGTCATGTCGCCTCGCCGGAGAATCTGCAGATTATTTCACTCACGGTGAACAATATTCGTTGCCGATACAAGAGCGCAACCGCCGCAACAAGCCCCTTGCGGTGAATTGGTCGGCTTTCCAAGAGCGTGTCCATTCGACCTTTTTCCGCAGAAAGTCGCGTCCGCGCAACGCTGTTTCGGTGCAAGCCCAGTTGACAGCACGGAGGGGCCAATTACTGTCACTCTCAGTGAAATTTGTTTCGCTGGGGAAATCAAAAAAAGAGGAGGCCCGCAATGAAAAGTCGTGTTGCCGTGATCGGAGCCGGACCTTCCGGCATGGCCCAGCTCCGGGCCTTCAAGTCGGCCGCCGACAAGGGCGCCGACATTCCAGAGATCGTCTGCTTCGAAAAGCAGTCCGACTGGGGCGGCCTGTGGAACTACACCTGGCGCACCGGCCTCGACGAGCACGGCGATCCCGTGCATGGCTCGATGTACCGTTACCTCTGGTCGAACGGCCCGAAGGAATGCCTCGAATTTGCCGACTACACCTTCGAGGAGCATTTCGGCCGGCCGATCGGCTCCTATCCGCCGCGCGCCGTGCTGTGGGACTACATCAAGGGCCGCGTCGAAAAATCCGGCGTGCGCCAATGGGTGCGCTTCAACAGCCCGGTGCGCATGGTCACCTTTTCCGACGCGACGAAGAAATTCACCGTCACCGCGCATGACCGGACGAACGACGTCACCTATTCGGAAGAGTTCGACAATGTCGTCGTCGCTTCGGGCCATTTCTCCGTACCCAACGTTCCCTATTTCGAGGGCTTCTCGACCTTCAACGGCCGTATCCTGCATAGCCACGATTTCCGCGACGCCATGGAATTCAAGGGCAAGGACATCTTGATCATCGGCCGCTCCTATTCGGCCGAGGACATCGGCTCGCAATGCTACAAATATGGCGCCAGATCGATCACCTCGAGCTACCGCTCGAAGCCGATGGGTTTCAAATGGCCGGAGAACTGGAAGGAAGTGCCGCTGCTGCAGAAGGTCGTCGGCAAGACCGCGCACTTCAAGGACGGCAGCACCAAAGACGTCGACGCCATCATCCTGTGCACCGGCTATCTCCATTCCTTCCCGTTCCTCACCGAGGAGTTGAAGTTGAAGACCGCCAACCGCATGTGGCCCGACGGGCTCTACGACGGCGTCGTCTGGGAGAAAAACCCGAAGCTGTCCTATATCGGCATGCAGGACCAGTTCTACACCTTCAACATGTTCGACGCGCAGGCCTGGTTCGCCCGCGACGTCATCATGGGTCGCATCAAGCTGCCCTCGGCCGAAGCGATGGCCGAGCACGGCAGGAAATGGCGGGCGCGCGAGGAAACGCTGGAAGACGCCGAGCAGATGATCTGGTTCCAGGGCGACTACACCAGGGAGCTGATGGAGCAGACCGACTATCCCGGCTTCGACGTCGAGGCCGTCAACCGGACCTTCATGGAGTGGGAGCACCACAAGGCGGAAGACATTATGGGCTTCCGCGACCATTCCTATCGCTCGCTGATGACCGGCACGATGGCGCCGCTGCACCATACGCGATGGCTGCAGGCGATGGACGATTCGATGGAGAGCTATCTCGAAGTGAAGGGTGTCGCGGCGGAGTAGGCAGTCCGAACGACGCTTGCCTTGCCTCAGACAACTTCCCGTACGGGGTCGGCTGCCAGCGCGAGGGAATTTGCGACGTGATCGAGGTGCTCTTCGTCCAGGATCCTGGTCGCGACGCGGACGGCGAGAATTCAGTAATCCTGCACAGTCCGAAATATGATTTCAACGACGGCCATCTGACCGTCGCGTAGCGCTCTGCGCTCGTTTGACCGAGAGATTCCTGGCCGTTTGATCCATAACTGCGCCTTCGATTGCCGATCGGCCGGTCGACTGGAATTGGGGCGACCGGCCGCGCGACGATGCTCAACGAATTCTCACCCATTTCCACTCTTTGAATGCGATAAGCTTTGCTGTCAGACGAAGAAAAAATCGCTCGTCGTCAGCGGGTTCGTAAAGTTTGCGAGAGTAACTTGATCGATTCCCGCGGTAATGATGGTGTCGGTTCCACTTTGCGCAATTGTGAGATCATCGAACGATTGCACGCCCTCCACGCCGCTAAACACGATGGTGTCGCCTTGGGTCTGGCTGAAGTCGTAAATGGTGTTTTGGGTTCCGACCGTCATTGAACCATCGTCCTTGAATATGAATTGGTCTTTGCCGCCCTGAGCCAGTTCGCTCAGTTGCCCGTCACCCCACAAGTCGTTGATGACCGTGCAGCCGGGCGCCGCGCTCCCGGCATATAGGACATCGTTTCCGCCCAAAGCCGAACCGGACATTTGTAGAGCGTCGCCGCACAGGAAGTTGCGGACCTGGCCGATTTCGTTGTTGTGGCCCCCGGTAAGAATGTCGTTGCCGCCCTGGGCGGAACCGGACATAGCGAGGGCGTCGCCGTACAACTCGCTTAGGACATCCGGACCGGAGCTCCCGTCGCCGCCAGTCAGGGAATCATTGCCGCCCACAGCGCTGCCGAGCATCGTGACCGCATCGCCATACCCTAAATTATGAGTGCCTTGCAGCACGGCGACGTCGTCGCCCCCAAGCGCATGGTCGAACATACTGCCGCCGGCATCACCGTAGAACGTTACCTGGGACCCACCCACGCTCGTGAAGGTGTCGTTGCCGCCTGTCGCAAAACCGGAAACATCGCCGCCCGCATCGCCATAGAGAGTTTTCCTCCCGAGATCCCCAAACGTGTCTGTGTAATAGTCGTCGCCGCCCAGAGCATTGCCAGACATGCTGCCGCCAGCGTCGCCGAAGAAAGTGTTGGTGGAAAATGAGCGGCCCGTAAAGGTATCGTTGCCACCCCTACTGTCGTCCGACATGTCGCCGCCGGCATCGCCGTAGAAAGTGTTGAATGAATCGCTCTTGCCCGTGAAGCTATCGTCGCCGCCCTGCCCATTGCCGGACATGTTGCTGCCGGCGTCACCGTAGAAAGTGTTGGTCGCCTCTGTGGACCCCTGGAACGTGTCGTTGCCGCCCTTGCTGCGATCGGACATCTCGCCGCCTGCATCACCGTAGAAGGTGTGGTCGGCTCCTTGTCGAGTGCTGGTCACGAAAGCGTCGTCACCGCCTTGGGCAAAGCCGAACATGTTGCCGCCGGCATCACCGTAGAACGTGTTGTCTACCCGTCTACCCTCTTCACTGCTCAAGATATCGTTGCCGCCCTTGCTGTGGTCCGACATATCGCCGCCGGCGTCGCCGTAAAAAGTGTTGAAGGAGTCGCCCTCGGCCCTAAAACTGTCGTCGCCGCCCTGAGCATGGAGGAACATGTTGCCGCCCACGTCACCGTAGAAGATGTAGGTGCCTACCGAGGCGCCCGTGAAAGTGTCGTTGCCGCCCTTGCTGTGGTCCGAGCCATCCTCGACGGCATCGCCGTAAGCAGTGGTGGTGGAGTATGGCAGCCCTGTGAAGATATCGTTGCCGCCCCTAGAGAAATCGAGCAGGCTGCCGCCAGCATCGCCGATTAAGCTGTTTGTAATTGGATCGCCTGCGAGGCTGTCATCAGTGCCGCGTTGATAATCTGTTAGATCACCGGAAGTAAAGGGAACGCGTTTAGACATTGTACGCTCTCCTGTTTAGCCTACCCCGACCCATCACAGCCTTACGCTGTGCGGCAGGAGCGAGCAATAATCACAAAGGGCTATATCTCCAGGCATAAGGGAGTCGGCAGCTCATCGCCGCCGCGCCTGGTGATAGCCAGCCGATTGAGTTTGCCGTTAGGGCGCCCGTATTCCCGGCTACCCCAACCTCGCTCTTGCCTTGGCCGTCCAGGCGTTGAACAGCCGGTCGGCGACGATGCCGATAAAGGCGATGGCCAGGCCGGCGACAATGCCGCGGCCGGAATCGGCCTTGGACAAGGCGATGAACACCTCCTGGCCGAGATCGCGCGTGCCGACCATGGCGCAGATGATGATCATCGCCAGTGCCATCAGAATCGTCTGGTTGACGCCGAGCATGATCTCGGGCAACGCCAACGGCAGCTGCACGCGAAAGAAGGTCTGGCGCCTGGTGCAGCCCGAAACCTTCGCCGCCTCGATCAGCGCCGGCGGCACCTGTCGGATGCCGTGATTGGTGTAGCGGATCGCCGGCACGACGGCGAAGGCGACGGTGGCGATCATCGCGGTGACGTCGCCGACCCTGAACAGCATCACCACCGGGATAATGAAGCAGAATGACGGCAGCACCTGCAGTGTGTCGATGACCGGCGTGACGGTCTTTTCAAAGCGGTCGCTGCGCGATGCCATGAGCCCGATCGGGATGCCGATCAGGCAGGCTATAAAGGCCGAGATGCCGCACAGATAGACCGTCGCCATGGTCTTTTCCCAAAGTCCGGTGACGGCGCAGAATGCTGTCAATGCCGCGACCAGGGCCGCGAGGCGCAAGCCGCCGAGGTGGTAGCCGGCAAGGCCGAGCAGGAACACCGCGCCGAGCCAGGGGAAACCCTCGCAGAAGGCGCGCACCGGGTTGAGCACATTGAGGATCAGCGCCACCCGGAACCCTTCGATCGTGTCGAAGAAGTTGATGGTGATCCAGTTCACCGCCGCTTTCCACAAAGGCGCGGTGGTGAAGGTGATCGCTTTCGGCACCGCGGCGAAGGCCGGCACGAACAGGCCGAGCAGCGTGGTGACGGCGAGGATGGCGACGGCCAGCGTCAGATTGGGATAGCGCCGCCAGAACCTGGTGCTGGCCTGATGGCGGACATTGCCCTTGGCGTGATTATGCGCGATCGCCTGGCTCAGCCGGTCGAGGGCAATCGCCAGTGCGACAATGGCGAGGCCGGCCTCCATGGCCTCGCCGACCTTGAGCGCGCGCAACGCCAAAAGCACGTCATAGCCGAGCCCACCGGCGCCGATCATCGAGGCGATGATCACCATATTGAGCGCCAGCATGATGACCTGGTTGACGCCGACCATCAATGTCGGCCGCGCCGACGGCAACAGCACCCGCCACAGTTTCTGCCGTGCCGTGCAGCCGGCCATCTCGCTGAAATCGTCGATCTCCGACGGCACCCGCGACAGGCCCAGCATCGTCGCCCGCACCATCGGCGGTGTCGCGAAAATTGCCGTCGCGATCATTGCCGAGACCGGGCTGTTGCCGAACAGAAGCAGCATCGGGATCAGATAGGCGAAGGTCGGGATCGTCTGCATCAGATCGAGGGCAGGGGAGATCAGCAGCCTCTCCGCCCAAGGCTTGCGCCATGCCCAGATGCCGGCGAACAGGCCGGTGACAATGCAAAACGGCACGGCGATCGAGATCAAGCCCAGCGTCAGCATGGCGCTGGTCCACTGCCCGAACAGCGCGATGTAGAGAAAACAGCCGCCGACCAGCGCACCCAGCTTCCAGCCGCCGGCGGCGCGCCCGGCAAAATAGGCGGCAGCGCAGACGCCGACCCAGGACAGGCGCGGCAAGACGATCATTTCCGCGCCATGGCCGATCTTGAAATTCTTGGCCAGAAGACCGAGTGCGAAATCGAGCGGCACGCCGAGCACCGCGGTGATCGAGCGGGTCAGCCAGGAGAAGTTCGACTTCACCCAGTTCATCAGTGCACTGACCCAGTCGGCGACAGGAACGGTCGAGTCGGCCGGGTAATTGACCGCCCAGGGCAGGCTTTCCTGCAGCAGGAAGACAATAAGCACGGCGGCGAGCGCACAGGCCCAGATCGCCAGCCATGTCTGGACCGGCCGGGGCCTCGCTGCGCTAGCGCTTGCCGTGACCGTCATGCGCCGGCCCCACGACGTTCGATGCCGGCCAGAAGATCGATCACCGCCTGAGGCCTGATCTCGCCGATCGGCTTGCCGGTGCCGTTGACCACCGCGAAGGGCTTGCCGGCAGAGACTATATCTGCCGAGAAACTGGCAATCTTGGCATCCGGCGCGACCGTGCCGCCGTACTCGGCACCGTCGCTGGCGCGCATCAGGCTCTTGGCCGAGATCACCTTGGCACGATCGACGTCGCGGGTGAATTCGGCGACATAGTCGGTCGCCGGGTTGACCACCAGCTCTTCCGGCGTGCCGATCTGGATGACCTCGCCGTCCTTCATGATGGCGATACGATCGGCCAGCCGGATGGCCTCGTCGAAATCATGGGTGATGAAGACGATGGTCTTGTGCAGCATGGTCTGCAGCCGCATCAGCTCGTCCTGCATCTCGCGGCGGATCAGCGGATCGAGGGCCGAGAACGGCTCGTCGAGGAACCAGATTTCCGGTTTCGTGGCGAGGCTGCGCGCGATGCCGACACGCTGCTGCTGGCCGCCGGAAAGCTCGCGAGGATAGAAATGCTCGCGGCCGCGCAAGCCGACCAGCTCGATCACTTCCCGCGCGCGCTTTTCGCGCGTCGGCCGGTCCTGCCCCTGGATGCCCAAGGGAAAGGCGATGTTCTCCAGTACGTTGAGATGCGGCAGCAAGGCAAAATTCTGGAACACCATGCCCATGCGATGGCGTCGCAGCTCGATCAGCGCGGCATCGGAAATCTTGAGCAGGTCCTTGCCCTCGAATTCGACCTTGCCATGGGTCGGCTCGATCAGCCGCGACATGCAGCGCACCAGCGTCGACTTGCCTGATCCCGAAAGTCCCATGATGATGAAGATCTCGCCTTGGCGGATTTCGAGATCGACGGCGCGCACCGCGCCAACCAGTCCGGCAGCGGCGATGTCCGCCAGGCTGGCCTTGCCGTCGCGCCGGCGGATGAAATTGGCCGCGTCCGCCCCGAACAGCTTCCATACATTGCGACAGGCAAGCTTTATCGGGCGGGCATCGTTGCCCGCTTTCGCCGCCTGTTCAATCGTATCGGTCATGCGATCGTCCTTCTGGAACACGGGGATCGAGACCCGGCCACGAATGGCCGGGTCGTCGGATTTCCAGTCAGACGGTCACTCGGCCCAGGCTTTCCAGTCAGCTTCGTGGGCGGCGATCCAGGCGGCGGCGACGTCTTCCGGCGTCTTGCCTTCGAGATCGATCTCGCCGCTCATCTTGTTGAGCTCGTCGGTATCCATCGTGTAGTTTTTCGCGACCTTGTAGGCCACCGGCCATTTGTCCTTCATGCCGGCCCAGGAATATTTCCAGATCTCGCCATGCGGTTTGCCGCAGTCATATTTCGCGTTGGGGTTCACACCCCATTTCGGGTCGGTGTAGCACTGTGCCGTATATTCGGGGAATTCGACCCATTCGCCCTTGTATTTGGCCGGCGCCCAATGCGGCGAATAGATCCACAGCATGATCGGCGCTTTGCGCTGATAGGCCGAGTCCAGTTCGGCGAACATCGCCGCATCGGTGCCGGCATGGATGACGGTGAAGGGCAGTTTCAGCGCCTCGACGCGTTCGTCGTCAAAACCTTCCCATGTCACCGGACCGCCGAGATAGCGCCCCTTCGGTGTGGTTTCGGCCGTCGAAAAGGCCTCGGCGCATTTCGGGTCTTTCAGCGCCTCCCAGTTCGGCAGGCCGGGGCATTTCTCTTTCATATATTCGGGAAACCACCATTCTTCCTTGGCCTTGGGCCCGAGCGCGCCAAGGCGTTCGGTCTGGCCCGTCGCGTCCGAGGCCTTCATCGCCTCGCCGGCCGTCGTGTCCCAGAATTCCAGGCCGACATCGATGTCGCCGTTGGTCAGGCCGGTGGTCAGGCTGGAGAGATAGTCGGCGGTCGGGTACTCGACGGTGTAGCCTAGCTTTTCGAGGATGCCGCCGAGGATCTTGGCGTTCAGATTGACGCTGGTCCAGTCGAACAGCGCGATCTTGATAGGATCGTTGGATTCCGGCGCCGCCGCATAAGCTGAAGGTGTCAGTGCACTTGCGGCGGCAAGTGTTAAGGCTCCCATTGAGAAATTCGAAATCATGCTCCGAAGTGACATGCTTGTTCTCCTGTCAAGCTCTGGTGGAAGTTATCGTTCGTTCCCTTCTTGCGTCTTTTCTTGATTGTGTTGGAAAAGCCGGTCGTTGCGCAAGGCCGTAGGCGTCACAAATGCTGCCGAAGCGGAACCGGCGCAAAACCGGGTGGTGCCCAAATTGGTGAAGATGGGGCGGGACCGGCCGCGTCATGACTGCCGAACGATTGCTGCCCAAGCAGTAATCCACGGATCGATCGTCGGTCTTGAGGTGCAAACCATCAAAGTCCCATGATCTCGGCTGTTGGCTCGGCAACTCGCCTAGAGCCACTTTCATGAGATGAAATTATATATACCAACGTTCACGTCGCGCAACGATTAACGCCGGTGCCAATTTCACAGCCCGTCTTTTTGCATGCACCCGTAAATCGGATTGAAAAAAGCCAAGGTTGCCAGTCATCGGGTTACCAGCCGCGACGACAGGATATCGACACAATGCAGCAGACCAAAGTGCCTTACTTTTTTGCGAACCGCAGTATCGCCGTCGGCTCCTGACCTCCTCAAAACCAGATCATATCCGAGGCTTTCATGACCTCTTCCTTGAACAGACTGCGTATTGCCGTGCTCTTCGGCGGACGCTCCGCCGAGCATGACGTTTCGGTGCTTTCAGCAACCAATGTCATGCGGGCGCTGCTGCCCGCCAAATACGATGCCGTCCCAATCTTCGTCACGCGCGAAGGACAGTGGCTGCTGAGCAGCTTCCAGGATGGTGCGCTGGCAAAACCCGCGGGCGGCACGGAGGTTTGCCTGGTTCCGGGTGGGCGCGGACGAATGATGGCGATCCCGGTCGACGGCATGCCCCATGATCTGCCTAAGATCGACGTTCTGTTTCCCGTCCTGCACGGCCCCCATGGCGAAGACGGCTCGGTGCAGGGGGTGGCCGAGGTGGCTCGAGTGCCGCTCGCCGGCTGCGGCATCCTGGGTTCAGCAACCGCGCTGGACAAGGACGTTACCAAGCGACTCCTGAAAGCGGCGGGGCTGCCGATCGCGCGCTCAGTGACGATCCATGAAGGTGCGGCGCCTGCCCTCGCTGCACTGGAAAGCGAACTCGGCCTGCCGTTCTTCATCAAACCGGCGCGTCAAGGGTCGTCTGTCGGCGTCAGAAAGATCAATGCCAGCCAGGAATTCGATGGAGCGCCTGCTGAAGCCTTCCGGCACGATTGCAAGCTTTTGGCCGAGGAATTCATTCATGGGCGCGAGATCGAATATAGCGTGCTGGAGGATCCGGCAGGCGACCTGTTCGTCTCGCGGCCAGGCGAGATCGTGCCGGCGGAAAGCCACGATTTCTACAGCTACGATGCCAAATACAGCGACGAGAACGGCGCGGCGCTAAGAGTGCCGGCCGATCTGCCGCCGGAGATCGAGGCAGGCATGCGGGATGTGGCTGCAAGGGCTTTCAGAGCCGTCGGCTGTGACGGGATGGCGCGCATCGACTTTTTCCTGACACCGGACATGCAGTTCCTTGTCAACGAAATCAACACCATCCCCGGCTTCACCGATATCAGCATGTATTCCAAGGCAATGGCGGCAAGCGGCGTCAGCTATTCCGAAATCATCGACCGGCTCGTGGAACATGGATTGGCACGGGCCGGCCGAGCAGCCTGAATGCAGCGAGGGGGGGCTTTCAGATGCCAGCGGATGGTACGTTTGCCCGCGCCGCCGCTCACGACATGATCAGGCCGCCATCGACATTGATGGTCTGCCCGGTTATGTAGGCCGCATCGTCGCTGGCGAGAAAACTGACCAGGCCGGAGACATCCTCGCCGCTGCCGGCGCGGCCCATCGGGATGTTCTTCACCCATTCGGCCATCAACTCGCCGGGCTTGTAGTCGCCCATCAACTTGCCCCATGCGGCATCGTTATAGGCCCACATATCGGTGTCGATGATGCCGGGGCAGATCGCGTTGACGGTGATCTTCTCCTTGGCCACTTCCTTTGCCAAGCTCTGGGTGATGCCGACGACGCCGAATTTCGAGGCCGCATAATGCGGCGTGTAGATAAAACCCTGCCGCGCCTGGCCGGATGCGGTGTTGATCAGCCGGCCGCCATCGCCATGCTTGCGGATGCGCGCGATCGCCTCCTGGCAGCACAGGAACACGCCCTTGGTGTTGACCGCCATCACCTTGTCCCACTCGCCCTCGGTCATCGCCTCGATCCTGGCGATTGTGATGACACCGGCATTCTGTACGGAGATGTCGACGCGGCCGAACTGTTGCTCGGCCAGGTCATAGAGGGCGACGACTTCGTCCTTTTTGGTCACGTCCATGCGCAACGATGCGACCCTGGCGCCCGCAGCCTTGAGATCGGCGGCGACCTCTTCGACGCGCGGGTCGATGGCGCTGACGACGATCGCAGCACCTTCCGCCGCGAAGCGCCGGGCCATTGCCGCGCCGATGCCGCCGCTGGCGCCGGTGATCACCGCCGTTTTTCCCTGGAATCGCTTCTGCATCTTTTCTCCTACCAGCAGACGAAGCCGCCATCGACGATCAGGTCGATGCCGGTGACGAAACTCGCGGCGCGGCTGGCCAGGAACACGGTCGGGCCGACCATCTCTTCCGGCTCTGCCATGCGGCCCATCGGCGTGTCGCGCTCAAAGATCCTGACCTGGTCGGCGACCTCCGGTCGCTTGTTCATCGGCGTCAGCGTGTAGCCGGGGCTGACGACGTTGACGCGCAGGCCGCGATCCGCCCATTCCATGGCGAGGCTCTTCGACATGTGGATGACCGCGGCCTTCGACGAATTGTAATGCGCCTGGGTCAGGCCGCGATTGACGATCGAGCCCGACATTGAGGCGATGTTGATGATCGAGCCCTTGCGCCGCGTCAGCATGGCGCGGGCCTCGGCCTGGCAGGACAGGAACACGCCGCTGACATTGACGTCATAGAGCTTCTGCCATTTCTCCAGCGACAGCGTCTCGGCTGGCTCAGCGCCGGCGACGCCGGCATTGTTGACGGCGACCGTCAGCGCGCCGAGTTCCACCTCCGTACGCTCGATCGCGGCCGCGAGATCGGCCTCTGAAGTCACCGTGCCGTTCAGCACCAGTGCCTTGCGGCCGAGTGCTGTGATCCGGTGCGCGGTCTCCTCCAGCCCGCCTTTGGAGGCGTGGCCGAAGCAGGCTATGTCGGCGCCGGCCTCGGCCAGCCCAATGGCGACTGCTTGCCCGATGCCGCTGCCGGCGCCTGTCACAAGTGCCACGTCACCATGAAGATCGAATAATTTCATCGTCGGTCCCTCTCCTCCAACCGCCGTCCTCCGGAAATGAAGGGGCGCCAACTCTGTTGCTGGCGCCCCGCGCGGTCTGGTGCTTGGGAGGATACCACCTGCTGCGCTTTGTTTCGATCCTAGCTCGTGGCGAGTTCCATCACGGCGATATTGCTTGCTTGGTTACGCTCGAGAATGCCGCGTTGCCGGCCGCGGCTGAGCACCAGCACACGATGCGACAGGCCGAGCACTTCCTCGAGGTCGGAGCTCACCACCACCACCGCCATGCCGGAGCGGGCAAGGTCGGCGATGACATCATAGATCGCGGCGCGTGCGCCGACGTCGATGCCGCGCGTCGGCTCGTCCAGGATGAACACCTTCGGCGGGCGCGACACCCATTTGGCGATGATCACCTTCTGCTGGTTGCCGCCTGAAAGCTTGCTGA
Source organism: Mesorhizobium sp. WSM4836 (assembly GCF_055811815.1). NCBI lineage: Bacteria > Pseudomonadati > Pseudomonadota > Alphaproteobacteria > Hyphomicrobiales > Phyllobacteriaceae > Mesorhizobium > Mesorhizobium sp. WSM4836. The sequence goes on along the minus strand of NZ_JBVVQF010000005.1, from coordinate 86,433 downwards.
CCGCCTGGTTCGGCCGGCCCTTGACGCCGAGCCTGCGAATCCCGGCCTCGGCGAATTTCTGCACCGCCTTCGGGAACACCCAGCCATTCGGCGCGACATGGTCGAAGTTGCCGATCGCCAGGTTCTCGCCGATCGTCTGGTCGAGCACCACGCCTTGCGCCTTGCGGTCTTCCGGTACGAGAACGACGCCGGCCTTGATCGCCGCCGCCGGGCCATTGAGATGCACCGCTTGGCCTCCGACGCGCACCGATCCCGATGAGATCGGATCGGCACCGGCGATCGCCCGCACCAGCTCCGTGCGTCCGGCGCCGATCAGCCCGGCAATGCCGAGGATTTCGCCGGCCCGCACCGAAAAGCTGACATTTTGAAAGCTGCGTTCCGGCGAGGACAGGTTTTCGACCTCGAGCAGTGTGTCGTTGCCCGGCGCCGATAGCGTAGGGAACATCCGCTCGACACTGCGGCCGACCATCTGCTCGACGACGGTGCGAACCGGGATATCAGCGCGTTCGTGCCGGGCGACGATGCGCCCGTCGCGCATCACCACCACGCGGTCGGCGATTTGGGCGATCTCGTCCAACCGGTGGCTGATATAGATGAAGGACATGCCCTCCGCCTTGAGCTTGCGGATTTGCTGGAACAGGAGCTCCGTTTCCTCGCCGCCAAGGGCGGCCGTCGGTTCATCGAAGATCAGCAGCTCGGCATTGAGCGTCAGCGCCTTGGCGATCTCGACCTGCTGCTGGGCAGCGATACGCAGCGTGCGCACCTTGCGCTCGGGCGAGACATCGAGGCCGAGACGCTTCAACTGGGCCGATGCCCGTGCATTCATTGCCGCGCGGTCGATGCGGCCGCCACGCATCGGCAGGCGCCCGACATAGACGTTTTCGGCGACCGACAGATCGGGCAAGAGCTTCAGCTCCTGGTGGATCATGCCGATGCCGGCGTCGATCGCCGCGGCAGGATTGGCGGGGGAATAAGCGTTCCCCCGCCAGGTGATGGCGCCGGCATCGGGTTTGGTCGACCCGGCGATGATGTTCGAGATGGTCGACTTGCCGGCGCCGTTTTCGCCAAGCAGCGCCACGACCTCGCCCGGCCGCACCTCGAAGCTTGCATCGGCCAGGACCTGCACCGGCCCGTAGCTCTTGCAGAGACCGCTGACGACGAGCCCGTTATGGGGGCTGTGCGTGTGGCGAGGATCGGTGGACATCGTAGCGCTCGTCGACTGCCGGACTGGTCTCAATCAGGGATGCTTGGCGATGAACTGCTCGACATTGTCCTTGGTGGTCAGCGTCGCATCCTGCAGCTGTTCGGCGGGAATGGTCTCGCCGGCCACCAGCTTGATTGCCGCGTCGACGGCGAGCCGGCCCATGCCCTGGGTCTGCTGCGTCGCAGTCACGTCGAAGACGCCGTCCTTCAGCGCCTTGAGCGCCGCCACGTCGCCGTCGAAGCCGGCAACCCAGACCTTATGGCCGGGATTGGCGACCTTGACCGCCTGCGCCGCACCGAGCGCCAGCGCATCGGCCTGGCCGATGACGATCGACACGTCGGGATGCGACTGCAACAGATCCTGCGTCAGCTTGAAGCCTTCGTCCTGGTGCCAGCCTTCGCTCCACAATTCGCCGACGACCTTGATATCGGGGTAGCCTTTCAGCGCTTCGCCGCAGCCCTTCGAGCGGTCGACCTCGGGCGTCGTACCCTTCTGGCCGTGGATGATGATCAGCTCGCCCTTGCCGCCGGCCTGCTTGGCGATGTAGTCGCAAACCGCCTTGGCCGAGGCCACGCTGTTGGTGGCGATGAAGGTGTCGCCGGGCGCGCCGTCGGCGTTGCGGTCGACATTGATGACTGGGATGCCGGCAGCCTTGGCGGTCTTGGTCGGCACGGTCGCGGCGGTGGCGCCGGCCGGAATATAGATCAGCGCATCGATGTTCTGCGTGATCAGGTCCTGCACCTGGCTGACCTGGGTCGCCGAATCGCCCTTGGCATCGACGGTGACGACCTCGATGCCCTTTTCCTTACCGTAGGCTTCGACCGACTGCTTGATCTGGTTGAAGAAGTCGGCCTGCAGATTGGCGACGGCGAGGCCGAGCTTCTTGGCGTCCTTGGCCGAGGCCATGTCGGACAGGCTAAGCAGCGGGATGACGGCCGCGGCGGCAAGCAGCAATGAACGTTTGGTCAGCATGTTATTCCTCCGTTGATGTTCAATCTGTCCTGCCCGCGCATCGCGGCGCCCCTTGGCCGAACAACTCCCAGTTTCGGATCACCGATCCGTTTTCGCCCGAATGTCCGGGCGAATCTCATCGAGCCCCATTCTTCATCGGGCCCAATTCTTTATTGCGCCCCATTCTTCATTGCGCTCTTCGCCGCCAGGTGTCGGTGGCCACCGCCAGCGCGATCACCACGCCGATAACCACTTGCTGGATGAAGGGCGAGACACCGAGCAGGTTCAGCCCGTTGCGCAGTACGCCGATGATGAGGACGCCGATGGCGGTGCCGCCGATCGAACCGACGCCGCCCGACAGGCTGGCGCCGCCGATTACCACCGCCGCTATGGTGTCGAGCTCGTAGCCGAGGCCGGAGCTCGGCTGGACGGAATCGAGCCGGGCGGCAAGCACGATGCCGGCGAGACCGGCCAGCACGGCGCAGATCGCATAGACCCAGTTGGTCAGCGACTTGACCGGTATGCCGGACAGCCGGGCGACTTCGGCACTGCCGCCGATTGCGTACAGGCTACGGCCGGTGGCGCGGTAGTTCAGGAAGATCGCGAAAATGACGGCAAGCACGATCATCAGCCCGACGGTGACCGACAGGAAGCCGAAATGGCGGATGATCGACAGGCTGGTGAACCAGTCGGGAAAGCCGACGATCTGCGAACCGTCGGTGATCATATTGGCGAGACCGCGCGCCACCGACATCATGGCCAAGGTGGCGATGAAGGGCGGCAGCTTGGTGACCGTCACCAGCAGGCCCGAAACCAGCCCGCAAAGGCCGGCGACAACGAGGGCCGCGACAATGCCCATTGGCAGGCCGAGATTGAGATAGTCCGGATGGGCGACGAAGCCCATCACCATTGAAGCTAGCGCCAGCACGGAGCCGACGGACAGGTCGATGCCGCCGATCAGTATGACCAGCGTCATGCCGATCGCCATGATGCCGAGCACGGTGACCTGGTCGAGCACGTTAAGAATGTTGCGGATGGTCAGGAACGTGTCGGTGGTCAGCGAGAGCGCCAGGCACAGCAGAACCAGCCCGATCAGCGGACCCATGGTTCCGGCAAAGACAGCCGAAAACCTTGCACCCGTCGTAGCCTGCGCACCAGAGCCTGCTTTCAACTCGCTTGCGTCGTTGCTCACAGCCACTTTGTCTCCTCCACAGCAATCCGGCGCTGCACCACCGGGCCACTTCGTTCACCAGGCCCCTCCCTGTGAACAATTTATCTTTAACATGCAATTTTGTTCAGCTAAACTGTTCGTCGGAAAATTGTCAAGGCCTGCCGCTTCATTCGACGACGGGTTTGCGCTGTCCGCCGGTTTGCCTTACGCAAGGTCTGCGAAATCTTGGGCATTTCGAAGTCGCCGGATTGGAATATCTTGAGCAGAGCCGGCGGCTGCGGCAAGGCAAACAGATGACGATCGTAGAGAACGAACGAGCCTCGCGCTTCCCCGACGCCGAACTCAAGGCCCGCGCCGCGTGGCACTATTATGTCGAGGGTCTTACACAGGAGCGGATTTCCGAAATTCTCGGCGTCGGCCGCATCAAGGTGCATCGCATTCTCTCCGCCGCCCGCGAAGAGGGTGTCGTTCAGTTTCGCATCCGCGACAGCGTCGTCGAATGCGTGATTTTGGAGGAAAGCCTCAAGCAGCGGTTCGGGCTCAGCCAGGCCGTGGTCGTGCCGTCGGCGGCCGATCGAAGCAACGCGCCGCTGATGATCGGCCACGCCGCCGCCGCCTACCTGGCCGACCATGTGAATGCCGGCGACGTCATCGCGCTCGGCTGGGGGCGGACACTGAAATTCGCCATCAATGAATTGCCGCGGCGGCCCATCGCCAGGACGATGGTGGTTTCGATGCTTGGCGGCCTCACCCATGCCCAGCCGCTCAACCCGACCGAAAGTGCCTGGGATTTCGCCGAAAAGATCGGTGCGGAGTGCTTCCTGCTGCCGGTGCCGGTCTACGCCGACAGGCCGGAACAGCGCGACGCTTTCATGAGCCAGCGCAGCGTTCAGGACGTCGTCTTCCGCGCACGCCGGGCAAACATCGCCGTGCTCAGCGTCGGCTCGTTTTCCAACGACAGCCCGATCGCCAATTACGGCTTCATCAAGCCCAGCGAACTCGAGGAACTGCAGGCGGCCGGTGCCGTCGGCGATATTCTGTGTCATTTCATCGACGCCGAGGGCCGCCCGGTCGACCACGAGGTGAACCGCCGCGTCTGTGCCTATCCACTGCAGGATCTGTCGGATATTCCGAGCATTATCCTGGTTTCGGGAGGGCTGGAAAAGATTGCCATCATGCGGGCAGCACTCGCCAACACCAAAGTATCGGTTTTGATCACCGACGAAGACGCGGCCAAGGGTTTGCTCAACCGTTAGCCGCGTTGACAGCACCAAGGCGCGCGTGGATGTCGCGTGTCGCGTGATAGAGGTCGCGGTAGATCTCTTTGCGCGTGCGGTAGAAGGGAACCAGTTCACCGACCGGATCGACATGCCTGGTGGAAGCGGCAGCCATTGTCTTTGCCGCAACCTCGGGCGAGGCGAACCAGCCGACAGCCGCTGCCGCCAGCATGGCAGCGCCGAGTGCGGCGGCTTCGTTGACCGGCGAAACCGAGAGCGGCCGCTCGAGCACGCTTGCCATGATCTGCATGAGCAGCGCGCAATTGGTGCCGCCGCCGGCGGCAATCATCGCCGCCGGTTTGCCACCGGCCTGGGCTTCCATGGCCTCGGTGGCAACGGCCTGCTCGAAAGCGATACCTTCAAGGACAGCGCGGAAAAGATGCTCCGGCCGGTGGTCAAGCGACAGGCCGACGATGGCGCCGCGCGCCGCACCATCCCAATAGGGGCTCATGACGCCGGCCCAATAGGGCATGATGAGCAGACCCTCGCTGCCCGCGGCGACATCCAACGCCGCTTTTTCCAGCGCTGCCGCCGAGGGCGAACCGGTGGTGCGAACGATCCAGTCGACCAGTTGCATGCCCGAACGCAGCACGGTCTCAAGCATGAAACCGGAGCCGGTCGGCGAGACCAGCGTTCGAAAGGCGTCCGAGGTTTTCACCTTGCCGCAATAGCAGCCGCTGACCACGCCGGAGCCGAGCGAGAGATAGCTCTTGCCCTCGCCGTAGACGCCCATGCCAAGGCCCATAGCTTGCCCGTCACCGGCTCCTGCCACAACCGGCGTGCCAGCCTTCAGGCCGGTCAGCTGCGCCGCAATTGCGGAAAGTCCGCCGCAAATTGCGCCCGGCGCGACCAGCTCGGGCAATTGCTCCATCTGCAGTCCGGCCGCCGCAACAAGGCGGGGATGCCAGGTACCTTTCTCGACGTCGAGCAGCCCGAGCGGATCCGCACTTGCCGTGCTGGTGACCAATCGCCCGGTCAGCCGCTGAACGAAGAATCCGTGTACGTCGACCAGCGCCGCTGCCTGGTGAAGCACCTGGGGCTGGTGCTCGGCAAGCCAGGCAATGGCGTAGAGCGCCGGCGTCGGGTCCGGCGGCTTGCCGCTCCAGTCGCGGATCGCCTCGCGGCCGAGTTCGGCCGAAAGCCTGATAACCTGCGGCCGGGCACGTTCGTCAAGCCACAGGATCGCCGGGATGAGTGGCTTGCCGGCGCTGTCCACCAGCGTGAAAGTCTCGCGCTGGTGAGCGATGCAGATCGCCGCCACCCGCGCAGCGCCGACCGCCTCGGTGACCTGTTTCAATGCGCCAAGCAGCGCCGTCCACCAATGTTCGGCGTCCTGCTCGAAATGGCCGGGCTTCGGATTTGAAAGCGGGTAAGTCTCGCGCGCCTGGAACAGCTCCTCGCCGGCGCGGGTGAAGGCAATCGCCTTCACGGCCGTGGTCGAGGCGTCGATCCCGATTACGACATCGTCCATCAGGCGGAGATCCGGCGGGGTCAGGCTGCGTTTGTGACGAACCGTCCGTCCGACTGGTCGAGACGGCGGCGGATCTGGGTTATCACCATCGAATCGTCGGGTACACAATTTTCATAGGTCAGGAAGTCGCCGGTCTTGAGCGGCTTGACCACCTTGGCGCGCTCGGCAAGGCCGAGCGGCAGGGCGCCGCGGGCGCGCGCATCCTCCCACGTCATGGCGAAGCCGCGATAATCGTTTTCGCCGATCATACCGAGCGACTGGCCAACGCCAAGATCGCTCTTGGCAACCGCCACCGCCTCGGCGACCGGACGGTCGAGCGGCTCCATGTCGGCGCGCTTGTAGACCACGGCGCGCGCCGCCGACAGCGGCACTTCCAGGCTGGTCAGATGATAGGGCCGGAAGATCGTGAAGTACGGCCCTTTGCCGACCTTGAGGTCGATCATGCGCTCCAGCACGCGCGGATGCCGGGTCTCGATGATGCAGAACACGCCGGGCGCGACGCCCTTGCCGATCGAGTAATCGACAACGCCTTTGCGGTGCAGCACGCCGCCATCCTCGCGTGGGCAGAGCACATTGGCCAGGTCCTCGAGCGTCGCGGTCGGGCCGTGCATGCCCGGCACATCGGGCACCAGGCCGGTCGCATTGGCGATCGCCACCATTTCGATCGCCGTCTTCGAGCCGTCGACGAATTCGACCAGCATGCGCGCATTCATGTTGCGCTCGGCCGCCTCCTTCTCGTAGTCGGCCGGCATGGCGTCGATCTTCAGCGGATTGTTCTTACCCTTGCCGGCGGCGATGATGGTGAAGCCGAGGCTTTTGGCAAAGCCGATGATTTCCAGCGTGCAGGCCGGTTCGTCGCCGGCGGCACCGGTATAGACGACGCCGGCCTTGCGCGCCTCCTCCTTGAGGAAGCGGCCGATGGTGATGTCGGCTTCGACATTGAGCATGACGATGTGCTTGCCGTTCTTCATCACTTCGAGCGCGAACAGTGTGCCGATATTGGGATTTCCCGTCGCGTCGATGATGACGTCGATGTGGCCGGCCGCCGCCAGCGCATGCAAATCTTCGGTCACCGCGATCTTGCCGGCCTCGATGGCGCGGTCGATCGCCGCCGCATTGCCGGCCTGGACGATGTCGGAACGGTCGTGGCCGGCGAGCAGCGCCGCGTCGATCGCTGCCTGCGGCCTGACTTCGGAAATGGCGCCGATCCGCATGCCTGGCATCAGTGCCACCTGGACGACGATGTCGGTGCCCATCTGACCGGCGCCGGCAAGCCCGATGGTGATCGGCCCCTGCTGTTCAGCGCGCTGCAGAAGTTCCGCTGCAAATTGCGGATGGGACATGTCGCTTCCTCCAGTTCCGGACGCGCCGCAGCGTCCAAATCAGTATTTTGAACATTTCTATTTCCAAATGAAAAATATTTCAACCGGCAATTGGACATTGTCGCCCTGCAATCGGCAGAAGATGATTGGATGAGCGGTCAATCCACGCGGCCATGCCTCTGCAGTCAGGAGGGCGCGGCAGATTCAGGTCGATTGGGTGCAGCCCTATTGCGCTCAGCTGCCGATTTCGAAGAAGGGCGCGCCAAGCAGGTCGGGAACGACATCGATGCCGAGGCCCGGCCCATCCGGAATGCCCATGCGGCTGCCCGACACCGGCGGCATGTTGGATGCGGTGCGCACCGTCACCCATTCGTGGAAGGCGATGGCGTGCAGCCGGCGCTCCTCCGGCGTCGACAGCGACAGGTGCGCCATGGCTGATGTGTCGATCTCGGCACCGCCAGTGTCCTCGACCGTGATCATGAAGCCGAGGTCGACGGCAAGGTCGCGGATCTGGCGCGTTTTGGTGACGCCGCCGAGGCGCGAGATCTTCAGCGTCAGCCCGTCGGCGGCGCCCTTGCGATGGATGTCGAGCATATCATCCAGCGAGGCGACGGATTCATCGAGCACCATCGGCTTGTCGAGCGAGCGGCGCACCGACAGGCATTCGTCGATGGTCGTGCAGGGCTGCTCGAATGTGTAGTCGATAGCACGCGTCGCGTCGGCAAACTGGCGTGCCTGGTAAGGCGTCCAGCCGGCATTGGCGTCACAGAAGATGACGGTGCCCTTCGGCACTGCGGCGGCGACGGCGGTGATGCGCTCGATGTCGTCATGGACATTGCCACCGACCTTGACCTGCAGCCGGTGAAAGCCGTCCTTGACGATGCGCTTGGCAAGTGCGGCCATCACCTCGACCGTGCCATGGGTGACCACCTTGTAGAGTTCGGCCGTCTCGCTTTCGCGCCCACCGAGCAGGGTGACCAGCGGCATGTCGGCGGCGCGCGCCGCGAGATCCGAGCATGCCATGTCAAGCGCCGACTTGATGTAGGGGTGGCCCTTGAACACCGTGTCCATTAGCCTGTTGATAGTGGCAAGCCCGCGTGGGTCATGGCCGACAAGATGCGGCGCGATCTCGACGACGCCCGCGCGGACACCAGCTGCGAAGGCCGGCGAGTAAAAATTGCCGAGCGGCGCCATCTCGCCCCAGCCGGTGAGCCCACTGTCGGCGGTGACGGCGACGATTACCGCGTCGAACGCATCGGCGACGCGCCCCTTGGACATGCGGTAAGGCCCGTCAACGAAGGGCTGGACGACATGGTAGGCCTTGATGGTTTTGATCTGCACGTTTTCTGTCCGTTGCTATGTTCCGGGATGACCGCCAACTTGTCGGGCTCAGCCGCCTTTGGGCTGGCCGGCACGATCGGCGCCGGCCTTTGGGCCGCGTCGCTCCAGCCCGCGCGCATAGGCGAGCAATGCCTCGAAATCGAAATCAATATGCTCCTTGGCGTGGCGCTGCGCAGCGCGCATGTCGGTACCCTTGAGCAGCCGCACATAGGTCTCGTGACCATCTTCGGCAGGCACCGGCTCGTTGCGCGCCCGCTGGTGCAACGCGAAATACATCTGCAGCCGGCTGGTCAGCCGCTGCCAGGTTTCCAGGAGCACCGAATTGTCGGCCCATTCATGGATCAGGCCGTGCAGTTGCAGCGCCGTTTCAATCTGGAGAGTGGTGTCCAGCGCGTGCGTCGCCCGTTTCACTGCTGCATGGCGCCGGTCTAGCTCATCGAAGAAGCGCTGGTCGCGCAGCGGCCAGGTCCGCTCAATGGCGAATTCGTCCAGCACTTTGTTGAGCGAATAGGCATCGTCAATGTCCTTGGCGGTAACATCGATGACGAACGTCCCGGCATAGGGGATGCTGGTCAGGATGCCTTCCTGCACCAATTCGCGCATCGCCTCCCGCAATGGCGCGCGGCTCACCCGCATCTGCTCGGAAATCCTGAGTTCGTTGAGCTTCTGCCCCGGTTCCAACTGGCCGGTCAGGATCGCCCGCCGAAGCAGCGCGACGATCTCGGCCCTGCGTGTCGTATCCGCGATCGGATTGAAATCCAGCTTTGCCATTCGGCCGCTCCGGGAGATCAAAAGCTAGACAAGCAGATTGTCGACAATCTAACAAGAGGGTAATTGCGGGTTCAGGTTCTCCGCTGGCCAGCAGCTTGCGGCAGATGGGTGCGTCACGGCCCGCTCTATTTGCGCCTTCATAGCTCCTGCCAAGCCGAGCGCGCCGATGTCGCGGATCTTGCCGACCTGCTCAGCAAAAGCGGCGCGCTTGGCGTGGGAGCCGAGGGCGCCGCGGGACCGGACCTGATGGGGGTTATCAGGTGGCCGGTTTCTCGGGCAGCGGCGAGACCGGCATTCCCGGGCCGATCTTCTGCAAATTGCCGGTAATCACCCGGTCGCCTTCGGCCACACCGCTCAAGATGGCGACCTGATCGCCATTGGTCGGTCCGAGCGAAACGATGCGCTGGTCGACCGTGTTGTCCTTGCCGACGACATAGAGGTATTTGCCGAGCTGGCCCGAGCCGAGTGCCGTCTGCGGTACCATCAGCGCATCGGGCTGCTCTTTAACGTGCAGCCGGACGCGGACATACTGGCCGGGCAGCAGCGTGAACTTGCCGTTGCCGATCGTCGCCCGTGCCGTGATCGTGCCGGTCGAGCGATCGATGGTGTTGTCTATGAAGGTAAGATCGCCCTTCTGGCGCGGCTCCGTTTCACCGGGAAGCAGGACATCGACACCGATCGGTCCAGCGGCGCGGGCCTCCTCGATCTGTGTCAGGTCCGTTTCGCTCGGATTGAACGTGACGTAGATCGGATCGAGCTGCACCAGCGAGTTGAGCACAGTGCCGGCGACGCTGACCAGCGTTCCAACGGAAGCCTGGCTGCGTCCGATACGTCCCGCGAACGGGGCACGGATTTCGGTATAGCTCAAATTGAGCTCGGCGGTCCGCAAAGCGGCCTGGTTCACGGCGAGCGAGGCCTGAGCCTCGCGCAAGGTGCTGGTGCGCTGGTCGAACACATCCTTGGCAAGATAGCCGCTCTTGGCGAGCTCGCTGCCGCGCCCGAGACTGGAGCGCGCATAGTCGAGTGTTGCCGTGTCGCGCTGGATAAGCGCCTTCGCCTGCTCGAGGGCAGCCTGGAAATCCTCAGGCGCGATCTTGTAGAGAAGGTCGCCCTTCGCAACGTCGCTGCCGTCGGTGGCGACCTGCTCCTGCAGATACCCCGGCACGCGCGCCTGCAGCGTGATGCTGCGGATCGGCTCTACCCGGGCGGCATAGTCGAGATAGATCGGGATCGTCTTCTTGACGACGCTCACCACCGGCACCGGCATGACAAAAGCTTCCGGCTTGGGGGTTGCCGCCCCGGCTGTGCCGGCGTTGAGGCTGAGGCTGCCCATGTCGAGCAGGTGAACGCTCGCCACCGAAATCGCCCCAAGGGCGACGGCCGTTCCCAGCGCCATTTTCCATTTACGCATGATCAATTCTCCAGTCCTATTCAGCCGCCTCGGCCAAGGGCTCGAAGGCAAGTTCGGCAGTTGGTTGTTCGGTCGCTTCGGAGACCGGTTCGCTCTCGCTGCGGCGCTCGCGCAGCTGCTCGATCACCGCATAGAAGACCGGCACGAACACCAGCGACAGGATCGTCGCCGCGACCATGCCGCCAAAAACGGTGGTGCCGATCGACTGCCGGCTCGCGGCACCCGCACCTCTGGCGAACATCAGCGGCAGCACGCCGAGGATGAAGGCGAAGGCGGTCATGAGGATCGGCCGCAGCCGCAGCCGTGCCGCTTCCATCGCGGCCTCGACGATGCTGAGGCCTTCTTCGCGCCGGCGCCGGGCAAACTCGACGATCAGAATCGCGTTCTTGGCCGCCAGTCCGATCAGCATGACGAACCCGATCTGCGAATAGACGTCGATCTGCATGCCGCGCAGCCACAGCACGACGAATGCACCGAACAATGCAAGCGGCACTGCCAGCAGGACCATGAACGGCATCGCCCAGCTCTCATATTGCGCGGCGAGGATCAGGAAGACGAAGACGATGGCAAGGCCGAAGACGACGGATGCGATCGATCCCGCCTTGAGCTCCTGATAGGTGATGCCGGTCCATTCGTAGCCGAAATCTCTCGGCAACGCCGTGGCAGCGGCACGCTCCATTGCCGCCACCGCCTGGCCGGACGAAAAGCCGGGGGCGGCGCCGCCATTGATCAGGGCCGACGCATTGTTGTTGTAATGCGGCACGGTCTCGGGGCCGACGATGGGGACAAGTTTGCCCAGCGTGTTCAGCGGCACCATGCCACCCGAAGCATTGCGGACATAGAGCCGCGAAATGTCGGCCGGGCCGGCACGAGAGTCCTTGTCGGCCTGGATCGTCACCCGGAAGGTGCGGCCGAACAGGTTGAAATCGTTCACATAGAGCGAGCCGAGATAAATCTGCAGCGTGTTGAAGACGTCCGGCAGGTTAAGCCCGAGCAGCTTCGCCTTGGCGCGATCGAGATCGTAGTTGAACTGCGGCGTCGAGGTCGAGAACGACGAGAACAATTGCTGCGGGTTGAGTTCGGGCTGCTTGCGCGCCTCGGCAATCACCGCTTGCGTCGCATCGTTGAGCGCCACGCTGCCGCGGCCGGTCAGGTCCTCGACCTGGAACTCGAAGCCACCGGTAGTGCCGATGCCCGGGATCGACGGCGGGTCGAAGCTCAGGGCAAAAGCCTCGGGAATTTGCAGCAGCTTGTTGCGCACATCGGCGACGAGCTTCGAGGCGCTCTGGTCGGGGCCGCGTTCGTCCCATGGCTTCAGGATCGCGAATTCGACCGCCGAATTCGACTGCGCGGCACTGGTCAGGAAGTTCAAGCCGCTGATCGAGCCGACGATGTCGACGCCGGGCGTATTCTGCAGGATGTCGCGTGCCTTTTGCGCCACCGCGTCGGTGCGTTCCAGCGAGGCCCCGTCGGGGAGCTGGATGACGACGAAGAAGTAGCCCTGGTCCTCGACCGGAAGGAAGGTCGAGGGCAGGCGCTGCCAGACGAAATAGGTGGCGACAAGTCCGGCCGCGAACACGCCGAGCATGATCCAGCGCAGGCGGATGAGAATGCGCACGCCATTCGCATAGGCATGCGCCAGCCGTTCGAAGCCCGTGTTGAACCAGCGGAACAGCACAAACTGCGTTTCCGGCCGGTGGCGCAGGAAGGCGGCGCTGAGCGACGGGGTAAGCGTCAGCGAGACGAAAGCCGAGATACCGAAGGAGATCGCCACCGTCAGGGCAAACTGGTTGTAGAGCCGGCCGGACACGCCGGGAATGAAGGCGACCGGCACGAACACGGCCATCAGCACGGCGGTCGTGGCGATGATCGGGCCGGTGACCTCGGCCATCGCAGTGCGCGTGGCGGCCAGCGGTTTGAGGCCGGCCTCGAGCTGGCGTTCGACATTCTCGACGACCACGATGGCATCGTCAACGACGAGGCCGATCGCCAGCACCATGCCGAGCAGGCTGAGCATGTTCAGTGAGAAGCCAAGCATATTCATCACGGCCAGCGTCGCCACCAGCGACACCGGAATTGCGATCGTCGGGATGATCGTGGTGCGCCAGCTTTGCAGGAAGATGAACACCACGGCGACGACCAGGACCAGCGCTTCGCCGAGCGTGATCAGCACGTCGTGCATCGAGGCCGAAACGAAACGTGTCGTATCGTAATGCATGGCGTAACTGACGCCCTTCGGGAAGCGGGCCGACAGCTCCTGCATCTTATCCTTGACGCGCTGCTGCAGATCGAGCGCGTTGGAGCCCGGCATCTGGTAGACCGCGAGCACCACCGTCGGATCCTTGCCGAAGAAGGCCGACGACGAATATTGCAGCGCGCCGAGCTCGATGCGGGCAACGTCGCGCAGCCTGACCAGCGAGCCATTGGTGGTATTGGCCCGCACGACGATGTCGCCGAACTCCTTGGGATCGCTCAGCCTGCCGACGGCGTTGACCTGCATCTCGAAGGCGGTGCCGGCCGGAGCCGGCGATTGCCCAATTTTGCCGGCCGCCACCTGGACGTTTTGCTCAGCGACCGCGTCCTGCACGTCGACGGCGGTGATGCCGAGATTGGCGAGCTTGTCGGGATCGAGCCAGATGCGCATCGAATAGCGCCGCTCGCCAAAAATCTGCACATCGCCGACGCCGGGCAGGCGCTTCAGCGGATCGACCACCTGCAGATAAGCTAGGTTGCTCAAAGCGACTGGATTGACGGAACCGTCGGGCGAGGTGAGGTCGACGATCAGGACGAAGTTCGGGTTCTGCTTCTTGATCGTCACACCGCCCTGGTTGACGATGGCCGGCAACGAGGAAGCCGCCTGTGAAACGCGGTTCTGCACGTCGACGGCCGCGGTGCTCAGGTCGTAGCCGACGTCGAAGGTGATGGTGATCGTCGAGGAGCCGTCATTGGAGCTCGACGACGACATATAGGTCATGCCCTGGACGCCGTTGATCTGCTGCTCGAGCGGCGTCGTTACCGTGTCGGCGACGACCTGCGCGCTGGCGCCCGGGTAATGGGCGCTGACCACGACCTGGGGCGGCGTGATGTCGGGAAATTGCGAGACGGGAAGGAGAAAATAACTGATCCCCCCGGCGAGCACCATGATGATGGCGATCGCCGACGCAAAGATCGGACGCTGGATGAAGAAGTTTACCATGAGATGCACGCCTCGCCCGATGCTCTGGCCCGGCCAAACGCCCGGGCTACCCTGGACAGCCGCCGGCTGCGCGTTGAGCCGGAATCTTGGAGAAACCCGAAATCTTCCACAGGGCCACGCGGCGCATTGCGGCGCTCGGCCTGCTCGTCGGCCAGCGCACGCAGCATCGCCTCGAAAGACCGCGGGTCGACACGGTCGGCCTTCATCAGCATGCGGATCATCGGATCCCTCACGACTTCATCGATCGTCAGATCATTGCGCTGCGACATCGAAGCGGCTCCTGCTTTTTGGCGATCCGCGGCAAGCCGCGGATCGGGTGTTCTCTTGCTCGCCGGCCGGGGCCCTAAGGTGCGGTTCGTCGCCTTGCTGATCGGGGCTAGGCTGATGGCCGGCACTTGCGAGTTTGACATGATGCAATGCGGGTGTTACAGGTAAGTAACATCTCTAACGTTACAGACCGGTAACACCCTAGTCAAGAGGTGCACCAAGGGAATTTCGGGAAACGCAATCACGGAGGTTTTGATGACAGACGGTGTTGTGGAGCGTGTTCGCCCCCGGGACAGGATCCTGGAGACGGCACGGGACATGTTTCACAAGCATGGCATTCGCGGCGTCGGCATCGACGCCATCACCGAGGCCGCCGGCACCAACAAGATGACGCTCTACCGGCATTTCGAATCCAAGGACGACCTGATCATCGAATGTCTGCGGGCGACCGCCTGCAGCGCCAACGCGATGTGGGAAAAGTTCGAGGCCGAGAATCCGGGCAATAAGCTGGCGCAGCTGCACGCCTGGGTCCGGATGGCGGCAGATTGCCTGATGTCGGATCGTCGCGGTTGCGACATGGCCAACGCCGCCATCGAGCTCAGCGAGACCGATCATCCGGCAAGGCAAGTGATCAAGGAACTCAAGGAAGCGCAGCGCGAGCGGCTGGTCTCGCTTTGTCGCGATGCCGGCATCGGACAGGCCGAACTTCTTGCGGACACGTTGTCGCTGTTGCTCGAGGGCGCCCGCGTCAGCCTGCAAAGCGTCGGCGCCGAGGGCCCGAGCGCGCAGTTCGTCCGCATGGCGGAAGGCCTGATCACTTCTTTCAGGGCCAGATAATCTCGCAAGCGGCGAAACGATCCGTGGCGTTTCGATTGCGCGCCGCGCCGCCGGGTGGTGTCTCGTCCCATCGCAATCTGCCATCTCGCGTCTCCCTTGCCGATCCTCCGCACCATTGCCGGCGCGGCGCTGTTTGCTGGTTGTGAGGCAGGATAGGGCCGCCGGCGATCCGGTGAGAGTGACAAGTGTGACAGGATTCTGCCCGACAAGCCGCGGCGGGTCGCAGCAAAGCTCGTCGATTCGCGGATCAACAGTCGTGTCCGGTGCTGTCCCGACCGCAAGCATTGGCGCTATCCCGGAGCCGGAACAAAAAAAGCCCGCTGCCGGGAGGAGGTGGCAGCGGGCTCGATTTCGAATACGGCACGGGAGGAGGTGTACCGCACTCAGCGTCGGCATCGCATCTGGGAGGAGTAGATGGCCGACACCTGCGAAAGTATCGATTGCCCAATGATTCGGCAAGCACAAAAGTTGCATAGGTCATGTGCAGATTTGCGGTATCCACCGAATTTTAACGATTAGGCCGAGCGAATATCGCCTCGCAGCATCACTGCACCGGGACATTTTCCTTGAAGATCAGGCGGGGCTCGATGAATTTCCGCGTCAGGTACGGCGCCGACGAGGCGATCGAGCCGAGCAGGCGAATGACCGACTGTTCGGCGATCAGCCGCGCATTCTGGTCGATGACCACGTCGAGCAGATCATCGACGAGATAGCCGCGCGTCTCGCGCGTCAGATCATGGCAGATGAACACCGGCTTCTTCTGCGGCCTGGCTTCGAGCAATGCTTTTGCCACGCCCGAGCGTCCGGCACCGACACAATAGATGCCTAGCAGCTCCGGCTCGTTGTGCAGCGCCTTCATGGTCGCGGTATAGCTGACCTCCGGCTCGTCGTTGATCTCCACGGCGCTGGTGACGGTCAGATTGGGGAACTCCTCGCCGAGCACGGAGCGAAAGCCCATTTCGCGTTCTTCGTGGCCGCGATAGGAACGTGAGCCGACGACCATCGCCAGATGGCCCTGGCGGCCGCCGAGGAAGCGTCCCATCAGCAGCGCCGCTGTTCGTCCGGCCACCCGGTTGTCGATGCCGACATAGGCCGAGCGGGGCGCGCCGGGAACATCGGACACCAGCGTGACCAGGCGGATGCCGGCCTCGACGATCTCGCGCAAGATGTTGCGCGTTCTCGGATGGTCGACGGCAATGACGCCGACACCGTTCACCTTGAGCGAGAGGTTTTCGACGGCCGCCTGCAAGGCACTCGGCGAGATGCCGGCGAGCTTGTGGATGCGGCAGGAGGCGACCAGCGGCAGGCGCGCCGCATAATCCTCGATGTGCCTGGCCAGATCGGCCATGAAGGCATTGCTGCCGATCGGCAGGAAGAATTCGAGATGCGCCGGCCGCGAGGGCAACGCGACCTGGTCGACGACCGGCAGATAGCCGAGTTGCTTGGCCGCCTCCATTACGCGCTGCCGGTTGGCGGCACTGGCCCCCGGTCGGTTGTTGAGCACACGGTCGACCGTCGCGCTCGACAGGCCGCAGCTCCTGGCAATATCCGAAACGGTGGCTTTCATGTCGCAACCATGTGGCGATGCGATCCAGTGCCTCGACGATAAGGCCGGCCCGGCCGCTCAGCCGGGCCGTTGCGTACCCTCGACCAGCGCGTCACGGATTTCCTTGTCCGACATGCCTGTGATGACGCGTTCGACTTCTGCGACGCTGGTCTTCTTCGGGTCGATATCGTCGGCGACCACCTTGCCGCGCCGCATCACGACGATGCGGTCGACCACCTGAAAGACATGATGGATGTTGTGGGCGATGAAGATGCAGGAATGGCCTGAGTCGCGGGCGCTGCGCACGAAGCTCAGCACGCCTTGCGTTTCGGCGACGCCGAGATTGTTGGTCGGCTCGTCGAGGATGATGAGGTCGCTGTCGAAATGCATGGCGCGCGCAATCGCCACCGCCTGCCGCTCGCCGCCGGAGAGCGAGCCGATCGGCGTCGTCGGCGGGATGTTCTTCGAGATGCCGACCTGCTTGAGCAGGTCGCGGGCAACCACATTCATCGCCTCCTGGTCCATGCGGTTGAGGAAACGCGGCGGCTTGATCGGCTCGCGTCCGAGAAACAGGTTGCGTGCGATCGAAAGCTGCGTCACCAGCGCCGAATCCTGGTAGATCGTCTCGATGCCATGGGCGATGGCGTCGCTGGTGCTGCGCAAATTCACCTTCTTGCCGCGGATGAAAATGTCGCCGCTGGTCAGCGGGACCGCGCCCGACAGCACCTTGATCAGTGTCGACTTGCCCGCGCCGTTGTCGCCGAGCAGGCCGACGATTTCCCTTTCGTTGACATGGAAATTGGCATCAACCAGCGCCTGAACGCGGCCATAGGACTTGCGAATGTTCGTCATGCGGATCAGTGGCTCGATCATCGTCTCAAGTCCCTGCCTGATGCCGGCGTTCCAGCCATGAGTGGAGCGCCATCATGCCGAGGATGATGGCACCGATGAAGATGTTGTAGGCTAGGCCAGGCACGCCGATCAGCACGATGCCGTTGCGCATCACGCGCAGGATCAGGATACCGAGCACCGTGCCGATGATTGTGCCGCGTCCGCCAGTCAGCGCCGTGCCGCCGATCACCACCATGGCGATGACTTCGAGCTCGTAGCCGGTGCCGCTATTGGGGTTGGCCGCCGAGGTGCGTAGCGAGGAGATGACGCCGGCGAGCGAGGCCAGGATAGACGACAGGATGAACAGGCCGATCTTGACGCCGCTGACATTGACGCCGCGCGCCCTTGCAGCACTCGGGTTGCCGCCGGCCGCCTGGATCCAGTTGCCTGTCCGGCTCTGCGTCAGCACGTAGCCGAGCGCGATTGCGGCGGCGATGAACCAGAACAGCGACATATAGATACGGAACGGCCCGATGAAGAAATCGCCGATCAGCGCTTCCGCCAGCCAGCTGCCCTCGGCGCTCCAGGTCCGCTGCGGAAACCCGCTGGTGACGAACAAAGCGGTGCCGCGCACCACCAGCAGCATGCCCAGCGTCACCAGGAAGGATGGAATCTTGAGCTGTGTCACGAACCAGCCATTGACCAGTCCAATGAACGCAGCGACCACCAGCGCGATGACGAAGGCGGCTTCCAGCGAGGCGACGCCGCTGTTGAACAACGTCCACATCAGCACCGGCGAAAAGCCGAACACCGAGCCGACCGAGAGGTCGAATTCGCCTGATGTCATCAACAGCGTCATCGTCAGCGCGATCAGCCCGAGCTCGACCGTGAAGGCCAGCGTGTTCGAGATGTTCTGCGGCGACAGGAAGTCGTGGTTGATGCCCCAGAACACGGCGATCTCGATGACGAGCAGCACGAACGGCCCGAACTCGGGCCGCGCGATCGAGCGTTGGATAAGAGAACGATTTTCCACCTTGGACCCGCGATAGGATTGGAATTGGCCGAGACCGCAACCGGCTTCGGCGGATGATGCGACAGTCACGGCCGCCGAAGCGGCCGTGACCAACTCGATCGCGGATTTAT
The DNA here is from genome assembly GCF_055811815.1 of Mesorhizobium sp. WSM4836. Classification (NCBI taxonomy): domain Bacteria; kingdom Pseudomonadati; phylum Pseudomonadota; class Alphaproteobacteria; order Hyphomicrobiales; family Phyllobacteriaceae; genus Mesorhizobium; species Mesorhizobium sp. WSM4836. The sequence goes on along the minus strand of NZ_JBVVQF010000005.1, from coordinate 67,694 downwards.
TTGCCGGACAGGATCTTGTCGTAGACTGCCGCGGTGTCCTTCTCGTACAGGGCGCCGGTGATCACGTCGAAGCCCGGCGGAATGCCGCTGGCCGCCATGTTGGCAAGTGAGAGCGCGACGTAGCTGGTCGCCTGCGGATCCTGCCACTGGCCGGCATTGACGTAGCCGTTCAGCACTTCCTGCGTAGTGTCGAGCGAGTTGCCCCAGCCGACGACCGGGATTTCGCCCGGCTTGACGCCGACCTGGTCGAAAACCCGCTTGATCGAACCGGTGACAAGGTCGCCAAGACCGATGATCGCCTTGACCTTGGCCCTGTTGGCAGTGAGGTAATCGACCATGCGGTTGATCACTTCGGCCTGGTCGAGCGTCGCTTCGGTGATTTCATAGGTGATGCCGAGCGGCTCGAACACGCTCTTGATGCCTTCCTCTTCCTGGACGCCATAGGTGGCGCCGGGAACTTCGACCGGCATCCAGACGAAGTCGCCCTTCTTCACCAGGCCCTTGTCGACCAGATACTGCGCCCAGTGCTTGCCGAAGGTGACGTTGTCGCCGCCGACATAGGCGTTGAAGTCCGCCTTGGGGTCGGGCGTGTTGAAGTTGATGATCGGGATGTTTGCCGCCCGCGCTTCCTTGGCGATCTCGACAAGGCTGCCCGGATCGGGGCTGGTGGTGACGATGCCGTCGGCCTTGGCCGATATCGCCGCGCGCACTGCCTCCTGCTGCGACGCCACGTCGTTATTGTGGAACGACGTGTTGACGGTGTTGCCGGTGTCCGTCGCCCATTGCTTGGCGCCGGCAAGGAAGTAGGTCCAGACCGGATCGGCCGGGCCGCCATGCGAAATCCAGTAGAACGTCTTGGCCTGTGCCGCGGCCGGGATGGCCAGCGCCACCACTAAGCCGAGTACAAGCAATTTTAGCCTCGTCAGCATTTGATTTCCTCCCATTTGAACCGAACTCCTCCTCCGACGACGATCGCGGCCAAAAGCCGTGCGCGGCCAAAACCGGTATCGCATTTTGCCAGCGTCGACCTGGGCGCATTAGAGCATTCCCTTTTTCGATCGATGGCAAGCCTCCATTGCCAATGGACGTTGGCGCAAGGCACCACGCCATCAGCAATCGCATCAGATTGCATCAGTTTGGCTGATATTTTCCACGCAGGCGACGATCGGCTTGCGACCGTCATGCAATGCCGCGCGGCGGCGCGCCGAGCACGGATTGCTCTAGGTCGATCAGCGTCCCGGTCATCAGCCCGGAGGCGTCGCTGAGCAGGAACAGCGCTAGCCGGGCGACTTCGTCCATGGTCAGCAATCGACCAAGGGGCAGCCCGGCGGCGGCGATCTTTTTCCAGTTTTCGCCCTTGCCCAGCGTGCGCGCCTGCATCTCTTGTTCGGCCGGCGTCGCTACCCAGCCCATGTTGATGCCGTTGACGCGGATGCGATCGGAAAGATGCGCGTTGGCGATGTTTCTGGTCAGCGTCGAAAGCGCGCCCTTGGTTGCGGAATAGATGGCAAGGTCCGGCGCACCGCAATGCGCATTCACAGACAGTATGTTGACGATGGCGCCCGCCGCCCGCCGTGTCTTCATGTCGGCTACGGCCGCCTGCATGAGGAAGAACGGCGCGCGCGCATTGACGGAAAACAACCTGTCCCAGTCGTCGATTGTGCCAGTTTGCAGCGAGGCCCGGTCGGTGAGGGCCGCGGCGTTCACCAGACAATCGATGCGGCCAAGTCTTTTGATCGCTTCCGCCATGACAGCTGCAGGCGCGGCCGGATCTCGAAGGTCGGCCTGGATGAAGACGACGGGCCGGCTTGGTCGTGAAAGCTCTTCGGCTATGCGTCTGCCACGCTCGGCATTGCGGCCGACAATAGCGATCCCTTCGCCGCCGTCGGGGGCTGAGGCCAGCCGGGCGATGGTCTCGCCAAGCCCTTGCGTTCCGCCGGTAACAACAAGCATCTTGCCCTCAAGAGCGACGATCAATGGACTCTCCCGAATGCCTACGAGCAGGTAATTCCAATCAGAGAATTCTAGAATCTATCGGATGTTAGGCGGGGGGACTAGATGAGGTCGGCCCTTGCGAGATCGCGCATCAGGTGACTGGCACCGTAAGTCCAGTGCGGACAGTCGGGCGACAACCGCACCCGGTTGACCAACGCGCCGAACTTCTCCGACGAGATGGTGACGATGTCGCCGACCTTGTGGGTAAAGCCCTTGCCTTTTTCGCCGCGATCCTTCGACGGCACGAACATGGTGCCGAGATAAAGCGCCAGCCCATCGGGGTATTGATGATGGGGCCCCATGGCGGCGGCGACCAACTCTTCCGGCGAGCGGCTGATTTCAGCCATCGAACTGGCGCCCTCCAGCGAGAATCCGTCCTCGCCTTCGACTTTCAACCGTACGATCGCCTGCTTCACGTCGCCGATGGAAAATGTCTCGTCGAACAGCCGGATAAAGGGGCCAAGTGCTGCCGAAGCGTTGTTGTCCTTGGCTTTGCCGAGCAGCAGCGCCGAGCGCCCCTCGACGTCGCGCAGATTGACGTCGTTGCCAATCGTCGCCCCGACAATCCTGCCGCTGCTGGCGGCAATCGTGGCGATCTCCGGCTCCGGATTGTTCCATGTCGAAACCGGATGCAGGCCGACATCGGCGCCGAAGCCGACCGAGGCCATCGGTTGGCATTTGGTGAAGATCTCGGCATCGGGGCCGATGCCGACTTCCAGATATTGCGACCAGGCGCCGCGCGCAATCAGCTTGGCCTTGATCTCCATCGCTTCCGGCGAGCCGGGCTTGAGCTTCGACAGATCGTGGCCGATCAGCCCGGCAATGTCGGCGCGAATGGCGTCGGCCTTTTCCGCCGAGCCGCGCGCCTGCTCCTCGATCACCCGTTCGAGCAGGCTGACGACGAAGGTGACGCCAGACGCCTTGATCGCCTGCAGGTCGACGGGGGACAGCAGGTACGGTTTCCCCGGATCGCGCGCTGTCTCGAAGCTGTTGGCGGCAATGGCATCGAGCGGGCCGATCGGCCGCCCCTTTGCCGAGCGGACGTGTCCTGCCGGATCCGGCAATTCGCAAACGTCGCGTACGGTCGGTGCCACATTTGACGTGATGTCGAAGACTGTACCGTCGCGCACCGTGACTACCAGCGGATGGGAAGCATCGCTCGCCCGGGTGCGGCCTACGAAAAGACCCTCGGCGGGCAAATGGGTGGCGTTCGTCATGGCTTACATTTCCTGTTGTCTTGTCCTTCGGCCGCGGCACTTTCAACAAATTCCCGCCAAAGGTCTATCCCGCTTGCAGGGCGAGCTTTGTCAATTCTTTCAAGCGGTCTTCGCATCGCTGGACCGTGATCGAGCCCGACGTGCGCCAATGGCGACGCAAAACGCTCTTTCAAAATAATGAAACCGTCGCTAGGGTTTTCACCACTGAAATCTCCAGGGTGACGCTTGCTCTTACGGTTTTCCGATCCAATCTGGCAGAAGCCGCGGACACCCGCGTTCCAGTCGCTTTTTCCAGCCGGCCAATGCGTCGATGTCGTCATCGTCGGTGGCGGCATCATGGGGCTGTCGACAGCCTTGCACGCCGCCCGGCTCGGCCTTGCCGTCCAGGTGCTGGAGGCCGGCGAAATCGGCAGCGGCGCGTCCGGCCTGAACGGCGGCCAGGTCATTCCCGGCCTGAAATACGATCCGGACTGGCTGCTGGAGCATTTTGGTCTCGAACGCGGCGAGGCGCTTGTCAACTTTGCCGCCTCGACGGCGGATGCCGTTTTCGAATTGATCCGCGACGAAAGACTGGCTGTGCCGTTCGTTCGCAATGGCTGGATCCAGGCCGCGCATACCGAGACCGCGCTGCAAGCGGCGGCGAACCGGGATCGGCAGTGGCGCGCTCGCGGCGCCGATGTCCGGCTGCTGAGCGCGACGGAGATCGCGACGATGACCGGCGCGCAAGGCTATCTCGGCGGCTGGCTCGATCGCCGCGCCGGCGTCATCGATCCGCTCGCCTACACGTCGGAACTGGCGCGCGTCGCTGCAGCGGCGGGCGTGAAGATCGCCGAGCGCCAGAACGTGATGCAGATCAGCAAGAATACCGGCATTTGGCACGTTTCAACGGAAAGCGGCGCCGAACTCAAGGCCAAGGCGATTGTCCTGGCGACCAATGCCTATACCGGCGGCCTGCTCCCCGGCCTCGCCGAGACGATCGTTCCGCTGCATTCCTTTCAGATCGCGACAGCACCGCTATCGTCCAATCTCGCGGCGGCGATCCTGCCGGAAGGGCAGGCAGTGTCGGATTCGCGCCGCATCCTCGTCTATTACCGCAAGAGTGCCGACGGCCGGCTGGTGCTCGGTGGGCGCGGCCGCATGGCCTTGCCGAACGGCCCGGCCGACTGGGCGCATCTGGAACGCGCGCTGCTGCGGCTCTACCCGGCGCTGTCCGATGTGGCCATTGAAAAGCGCTGGTTCGGCCGGGTGGCGATGACGCCGGACCATCTCCCGCATATCCACGAGCCAGAGAAGGGTCTGCTGGCGGTCGTCGGTTGCCAGGGCCGCGGCGTCGGCCTGATGACTGCGCTTGGCGAGCGCATCGCCTCCTATTTGTCGAGCGGCGACACCAGGCAATTGCCGTTGCCGATATCGCCGATCCGGCCGATCCCGTTTCACGCCTTTCGGCAGGTCGGCGTTGCCGCGACGATCGCCTTGTACCGGATGCTGGACGCCTTCGAACGCTGACGTTTCATGCCCAAACGTGAAACAGCTTGACAGCTTCACGAATATGAAAAAAGCTTAGTCGATTTCAAATTCCGATGGACAGCCGATGTCGACCATCGCCGCAATGCAGCCGCTGCCGGAAACCCGGTCTCCGCCGGGTTTTCGCTTCGCAATGCTGCTGCCCGGCGGGCTGGTCACCTTTCTGCTGATCCTTTTCGCGCTTGGCCTGGTGTTTTTCCTCGCGTTCCGCGGCAATGACGGTTCGCTGCTGGGGGCTGGTTTCACCCTTGCGAATTTCGTCACTGTGACAACCGATCCGCTGTACTGGACGGTAACGCTGCGCTCGCTGAGCATCGCCGGACTGGTGACGCTGGTAACTGTCGTCACCGCCTATCCTGTCGCCTACTATCTGGCCTTTCATGCCAGGCGGCGGCGCGGGCTGCTGCTGTTCCTGCTGACCCTGCCGTTCTGGACCAGCTATCTGCTGCGTGTCTTCGCCTGGAAGATCGTGCTTGCCTATAATGGCGTGCTGAACTCGGCGCTGATCGAAAGCGGCATCTGGTCGGAGCCGACATTGGTGTTCTTGAATACGCCGGCAGCGGTGGTCGTCACGCTTGCCCACGCTTATGCGCCGTTCGCCATCCTGCCCATCTATGTGGCGCTGGACACCATCCCGAAATCGTTGCTCGAAGCTGCTTCCGATCTCGGCGCAAAACCGTTCACCAGTTTCCGTCGCATCGTGCTGCCTAATTCGATGCCGGGCGTGCTGGCGGCGGCCCTCATCGTCTTCGTGCCGACCGTCGGCGATTACGTGACGCCGGCGCTGGTCGGCGGCCCTGCCAGCACGATGATCGGCACGCTGATCCAGGCCGAGTTCGGCAAGGCCAATGACTGGCCGTTCGGCGCCGCGCTCGCCGTCGCCGTCATGCTGGTCATTCTCGCCGTGGTGCTGGTGGTGCGCTTCGCCGACCGCCGATACGGCAGCCGCACATGAACACGGCGCGTATCGATGCAAGGCAGGGCGGCGGCTGGCTGGGAGCCTACGTCCTTGCCTATCTCGTGTTCCTGTATCTGCCGATATTGCTGATTCCGCTGTTTTCCTTCAACAATTCGATCGAGGCAGCATTTCCGCTGCAAGGCTTCACGTTTGGGTGGTACGGCACGCTGGTCGGCAATTCGGCGCTGTCCGGTGCGCTTGCCACCAGCCTCGTCATCGGCGCCATTGCCGCCACTGGCGCAACGCTCTGCGGCATCACAGTGTCCTATATGGACCTTTACAGCCGCTCGCCGCTGGCCGCCACGATCAGTGCCATAGCGCGGCTGCCGATCCTGATCCCAGGCGTCATCGTCGGCATAGCGCTGCTCATCCTGGTCAATCTTGCCGGTTTCGGGCCGTCGCGCATTGCCATCGTGCTCGGTCATATATTGGTGGCGCTGCCGACGACGGTGGTGGTCATGCGCAGCCGCTTCGCCGCTATTCCGACGACCATCCGCGAGGCAGCGCTCGACCTCGGCGCCTCGGACTGGACGACCTTCAGACGGGTGATGCTGCCGCTCAGCCTGCCCGCCATCATTTCGGCGTTCATGCTGGCCTTCCTGACCTCGTTCGACGAGTTTATCGTCGCCTTCTTCCTCGCCGGCACCGAGCCGACGCTGCCGCTTTATATCTGGAGTCAGCTGCGCTTCCCGAAATCGCTGCCAACCGTCATGGCGCTCGGCACGGCAATCCTGGCCGTGTCCTTCGTCATCGCCGCACTCGCCGAAATCCTGCGCCATCGCGGGCTCGCTGCGGCCCGGCGGCCAGCGTCCGCCAACCTGTCAAAACCAGAAGAAACCGAAAGAGGAGAACTGCAATGGCATTCGACCTGAAATCGACGACGGCAAAGATGGCGAAAACTGGACTGGCCGCCCTCGCGCTGGCGCTTGCATCCACCGTCGCCTTTGCCGGCGACAAGCTGCAATATTTCACCTGGTCGGGCTATGAACTGCCCGACTTCAACAAGAGCTTCCTCGCGGCGCACCCCGATGGTGTCGAAGCCTCGATGTTCGGCGACGACGATGATGCTTTCACCAAGGTCAAGGCCGGCTTCCGCCCGGATGTCGCGCACCCTTGCTATGACAAGGTGGCGCGCTGGAACAAGGAAGGCCTGCTGCAGCCGATCGACACCAAGCGCATCAAGAACTGGGATTCGATCTTCCCGGTCTTCAAGAACCTGCCCGACCTGCAGGCCGGCGACGGCAAGGTCTGGATGGTGCCGTGGGACTGGGGCAACACCTCGATCCTCTACCGCACCGATCTGGTGAAGAATCCAGAAGCCAGCTGGAACCTGCTCTGGGACAAGCAATATGCCGGGCGTATGGCGACCATCGATGCCGTCCACGACACACCGGTGGTGGCGGCCCTTCTTGCCGGCGTCAATCCATTCGACATGACACCGGAACAGATGGACAAGGTGGCGGAAAAACTGCGTGAGCAGCGCCCGCTGCTCTCGAACTACACCACTGATATGACCTCGGTCGAACAGGCATTGGCGAGCGGCCAGCTGGTCGCCGCCATGACCTGGAATGCCTCGGCCACCTCGCTGAAGAAGCAGGGTGTGCCTGTGGAGTTCATGAAGCCGAAGGAAGGCATGCTGACTTGGGCTTGCGGCTTCGTCATGCTCAAGGACGCCAAGAACGTCGACCTTGCCTATGACTTCATCAACAGCCGGCTGGAGACGGACTCGGGCAAATACCTGATCCAGGCCTACGGCTATGGCAGCTCGACCAGCTCGGCTTTCGCGGCCGTGCCGAAGGAGGAGTTGGAGAAACTGCAGCTGCCTCCCGATCCCGAGGTGATGCTGAAGACCACCGTCTTCACCGGACCGATGAAACAGAATGACCAACTCGCCAAGATGTTCGAGAAGGTCAAGGCAGGCGGCTGAGCCTGGTCCGTCCTTCTCCCCTTGCGGGAGAAGGTGTCGCCGAAGGCGACGGATGAGGGTGTTCCAGATGGCACCCACGGCACTCCGGCCAACACCCCTCATCCGTCTCGGCGCTTCGCGCCGATCCACCTTCTCCCAGAAGGGGGAAGGGGAAACCCTACCAAGCAAGGACGAACGAATGGACATGCTGGACGAAGCGGCTGAGAAGCCGAAGGACGACGCCGACGTCAGGGTCGGCCGGCGCGTGCGGGCGCTCAGGCTGGAGCGCAATCTCTCGCTGGCCGAACTTGCCGCCAGGGCCGGTGTGTCGATCGGTGCGCTGAGCCAGATCGAGCGCGGCATGTCGTCGTTGCGGGTACGGGTGATCTGGCCGCTCGCCGCCGCACTCGACATCGAGCCGTCGGCGCTGATCGTTGACGGCAACGATGCCGGCAACGACCTCTATTGTGTGCGCGCCAACAGCCGGCGCCAGATCCCGGTAAAGTCGGAAGGCATCGCCAAGGCGCTGCTGTCGCCGCCGGCCGCCACACTCACCGGCATGCTGGTGACCGTGGAAGCCGGTGGCGGCACCGCCGAAGCCTATGCCCATGCCGGCCATGAATTCGGCTTCGTCCTGTCAGGCGAGGTCGAACTGGTGGTCGATTCGACCAGATACGGGCTGAAGGCCGGCGACAGCTTCGCCTTCAAGAGCACCTTGCTGCATGCCTTCCGCAATCCGGGCAGCGAGCGCTGCCAGATCCTGTGGGTCAACACCACCAAACCATCCGAGGTTCGCGATGGCGCCTGATCCGCTCGTCCGGCTGGACAAGGTCTCCAAGATTTTCCCCGGCGGCATCATCGGGCTCGACACCGTCGATCTCGACATTTCGCACGGCGAGTTCCTGACCCTGCTCGGACCGTCCGGCTGCGGCAAGACCACCAGCCTGCGGGTCATCGCCGGCTTCGAGAGCCCGTCGAACGGCAGGGTCCTGCTCGAAGGGCGCGACATCACGGCGCTCAGGCCCTTCGACCGTCCGGTCAACACCGTATTCCAGGACTACGCGCTGTTCCCGCACATGAACGTCGCCGAAAATGTCGGCTTCGGCTTGTCGCTGCGCAAGCTTTCCGGTGCCGAACAGGCAAGGCGCGTCGGCGCAGCGCTCGACATGGTCGGCCTTGCCGAAAAGCTCGGCGCCCGCGTGTCCGAATTGTCGGGTGGCCAGCGCCAGCGCGTCGCGCTTGCCCGCGCCATCGTCTGCGAGCCGCGTGTGCTGCTGCTTGACGAGCCGCTGTCGGCGCTCGACGCGCATCTGCGCGAGCAGATGCAGGTCGAACTGAAGCGGCTGCAGTCGCGGCTTGGCACTACTTTCGTCATGGTCACGCACGACCAGACCGAGGCGCTGTCGATCTCAGACCGCATTGTCGTCATGAACAAGGGCCGCATAGAGCAGATCGCGCCGCCGGCGACCCTTTACGATCGGCCCGCCACCAAATTCGTCGCCAGCTTCATCGGCACCATGAACCTTCTGCAGTCGCGCTTTGTCGGCCGTGACGGCGAGCGCTTACTGTTCACCGCCGGCGTCCTGCCGCTGGATGCGATTTCGGATAAAGGCGAGCTGCCTAGCGAGGGCACTGTGCGCACCATTGGCGTGCGTCCGGAGGACCTTTTGGCCACGACCGAGGCTGCGGCCGGTACTGCACCGGTGCGGGTGAACAGCATCGTCTTTCACGGCCGCACCTTGCGCCTTCATGCAGAGCTGGGGCAAGGGACACAGGTGGTCATCGACGCGCCGCGCCGGGCGGAGGGCTTTCAATTCAGCGTCGGCGATGTGGCGCATATCAGCCTGCGCCGTGGTGCCAACTGCCCTATGCTGCCTAGCTAGTCTCACTCATTTCTGAAAACCGGAGCACGGCCCATGAGCAATCATCTCAATTTCTTCATCGGCGGCAAATGGGTCGGCCCCGTGGTTCCGGCAACGCTGGATGTGACCGATCCGTCCACCGAAGAGGCCTACACCAAAATCTCGGTCGGCTCGAAAGCCGATGTCGACAAGGCCGTGGCGGCAGCCAAGGCGGCATTCCCGGCCTTCTCGCAAACGAGCAAGGCCGAGCGACTGAAGCTGCTGAAGCGTATCCTCGAAGTCTACAATGAGCGCTACGAGGACATCGCCCAGGCGGTCAGCCAGGAAATGGGCGCGCCGATCAGGTGGGCGCGCGAGGCGCAGGCCTGGGCGGGCAGAGCGCATATGGAAGCCGCCATTAAGGCGCTGGAGGACTACGAATTCAGCGAAAAGCGCGGCACCACCATGGTGGTCAAGGAGCCGATCGGCGTCTGCGCGCTGATTACACCGTGGAACTGGCCGCTCAACCAGATCGTCTGCAAGGTGGCGCCGGCCATCGCGGCCGGCTGCACCGTCGTTTTAAAGCCTTCCGAAATCGCGCCGATCAGCGGCATCGTCTTTTCCGAAGTAATGGAGGCCGCCGGCACGCCGAAGGGCGTCTACAACATGGTCAATGGCACCGGTCCGGATGTCGGCCAGGTCATGGCCGGCCATCCCGATATCGACATGGTCTCGTTCACCGGCTCGACCCGGGCCGGCATCATCGTCGCCAAGACGGCGGCCGAGACGGTCAAGCGCGTGGCGCAGGAGCTCGGCGGCAAATCGGCCAACATCGTGCTGGCCGACGCTGACTTCGAAGCGGCCGTGCGCAAGGGCGTCAAGGCGTGTTTCGGCAATAGCGGCCAGTCCTGCGACGCGCCGACCCGCATGCTGGTGCCGGCCGCCCGCCACGACGAAGCGCTGACCATCGCCAAAAGGGCGGCCGAAGCGCACAAGGTCGGCGACCCGCGCTCGGAAGAGACCAAGCTCGGGCCGGTGGTCAGCAACATCCAGTTCGACAAGATCCAGCGGCTGATCGAGGCCGGTATCGCCGAGGGCGCAACGCTGGTCACCGGCGGCCCCGGCCGGCCGGAGCACCTCAACCGTGGCTACTATGTGCGGCCGACCGTTTTCGGCCACGTCAGGCCCGGCATGACCATCGAGAAGGAAGAGATCTTCGGGCCGGTTCTGTCGGTCATCTCCTACGAGGACGATGATGATGCGGTGAAGATCGCCAACGACACCGTCTACGGCCTGGCCGCCTATGTGCAGTCCGGGGATATCGACCACGCCCGCAAGATTGCCAGCCGCCTGCGTGCCGGCCAGGTCTCGATCAACTATCCGGAATGGGACACGTTCGCGCCGTTCGGCGGCTACAAGCAGTCCGGCAACGGCCGCGAATACGCCGACTGGGCGATCCACGATTTCCTCGAGATCAAGGGCATCATCGGCTATGGCGCCTGAGCCTTCGACATTGGCATTACACCAACCGTCAAATTTGTTGCGATGTTTGGTGCCTTCGGCACCGGCGTTCGGCTGAACGGCCACGACGGCTCCGTGGCCGCACTGTGAGTGCGAAGCGGGTCTCCTCAGATCGTCTCGACGTAGCCCGCCAACTGTTCCGCCACCGTGCCCCAGCCGTCGTAGAAGCCCATCTCCTCGTGGCTGTTGCGCGTGGCTTCGTCGCGGTGGATGGCGGTCGCGGTGTAGCGCGTCGTCTCGCCATGCGATTGCAGCGATATGACCGCTGTAATGAATGGATCGCCTGACGGCCGGTAGCCTGGCAGCAGCGCGTCGGTCCACACCAGCCGCTCGTTCGGGACGATCTCGAGGTAGCAGCAACGCCTGTCGTTGACCTCCTTGCCGTCGGGTGACTGCATGCGGGTGCGGAACAGACCGCCGGGCCGCAGGTCGATCTCGCAATCGGTGATGATCCACGGCTTCGGCGTGAACCATTGGCGGACATGCTCGGGCTTCGTTAGGGCCATCCACAGCAGTTCTCGCGGCGCCTCGATCATCCGTTCGAGCACGAGGTCGAGCTTCGGATCGGGTTGGAACAACGGGACCATATTCATCTGTCTTTCTCCTTGAGTTTCAGGACGTAGTCGTCGAACTGGTCGAGACGGCGCTCCCACAGCGCACGCTGCTCGGCCAGCCAGTTTTCCGCGAGCTTCAACGGCTCCGGCGAGAGCCGGTAGGTCCTGACGCGGCCTGCCTTCTCCGAATGCACCAGCCCGCAGCCTTCCAGAACCCTGAGATGCTCGATGAAGGATGGCAGGGCCATCTCGAACGGCTGCGCAAGCTCGCTGACCGAGGCGGGGCTTCGGTTCAGCCGCTCGACCACGCGCCGCCGGGTAGGATCGGCGAGCGCCCGGAAAATGCCGTCGATGGGCGGGGGGCTTTCGGTCTGCAGGCCCGTCATGGTCGTTTCCTTGCCTCGGCTATTTCGCGTGACCAGAGTTAGCTTAGAAACACTTAGGGAAATTCCTTACTATTGGCAAGCGCGAAATCGCAGATGCCCGGCGAGGCCGCTGGAAAACCGAGAGGCGCGGTTTTAGGGTGCCGTCAGATTCGACTGGTCCGAGGACGCGTTTTGACGATCACCATGTACGGCATCACCAATTGCGATACGGTGAAGAAGGCGCGTTCCTGGCTGGCGAGCCATGATGTTGCCTATCGCTTTCACGACTACAGCGCAGACGGGCTTGACGCGGATCGGCTGAACGGCTGGTCAGGCAAGGTCGGCTGGGAAATCCTGCTCAACAAGGCGAGCACAACGTTCCGTGAACTGTCGGAGGAGGACAGACTGGGCCTGGACGAGAAGAAGGCCAAGGCGCTGATGCTGGCCAAACCGACGATGATAAAGCGACCGGTGCTGGAACTTGGCGATCGCATACTGGTTGGCTTCAAGCCTGATGTTTATCAAGAGGCGATCGGTAGGAAGTAGAACCGACCCACCGCGATCCGTCGCGCCCCCCCTCTGTCCTGCCGGACATCTCCCCCTCTAGTGGGGAGATTGGATGTCACTTCGGCTTTCGCTAGTCTCCAAAGAAAAGCGCTTTCGGCGAAGCTGCCAATCTCCCCCCTTGAGGGGGAGATGGCCGGCAGGCCAGAGGGGGGCGCTGTCCCGCCGGCGTTACTAATTGATCCCACGCAAATAGCTCGCCAGTGCCACCGCATTGTTGTGCGCCTCGTCATGCGCGCCGTAGAGCAGCGTCACCTTGCCTTCACGGAGCAAGGCGCGCAGTTCCGCCACCGCCTCGCCGTTCCGGTCGAGCTCATCGCGGTATCGCCGCTTGAACTCCGCCCAGCGCGCCGGCTCATGACCGAACCATTTGCGCAATTCATTGCTTGGCGCGATGTCCTTCAGCCAGACGGTCAGCGCCGCGTCCTGCTTGGCGATGCCGCGCGGCCATATGCGATCCACCAGCACCCGCTGCCCGTCATCGGACGCCGGCGGCTCATAGATGCGCTTTACCGCGAGCTCCATTGCCAACTCCGCATGGGCCAGCAGGCGACGCTGCTTGCTGGCTTTCGCTTAGAGGTCCCCGGCCTAAACCCACTCGCCCTTGCGCATCACCGGCACGCGGCTGCCGTCCTTATGGACGCCGTCTATGTCGATCTTGTCCGAGCCGATCATCCAGTCGATGTGGATGAAACTCTTGTTGCCGCCGCGCGCCGCGATCTCGTCCTGGCTGAGCGAGGCGCCGTCGACGAAGCACTTCGAATAGCACTGGCCAAGCGCGATGTGGCAGGCGGCGTTCTCGTCGAACAGCGTGTTGAAGAACAAGAGCCCGCTCTTGGCGATCGGCGAGGAATGCGGCACCAGCGCCACCTCGCCGAGACGGCGCGAGCCTTCGTCTGTGTCCAGCACTTTTTGCAGTACATCCTCACCTTTCGAAGCTTTTGCCTCGACGATACGGCCCGCCTCGAAACGCACCGCAATGCCGTCGATCAGCGTGCCCTGGTAGGACAGCGGCTTGGTGCTCGTGACATGGCCTTCGACGCGCCTTGCATGCGGCGTGGTGAAAACCTCTTCGGTCGGGATGTTGGGGTTGCAGGTGATGCCGTTCTTGGCGGTCGAGGCGCCGCCCATCCACTCGTGGCCGTCAGCCAGCCCGACGGTCAGGTCGGTGCCGGGGCCGGTGAAATGCAGCGCGTGGAAATTGTGGCCGTTCAGCCATTCGGTGCGGCTCTTCAGCGCCGCATTGTGCGCCGTCCAGTTGCCGATCGGGTCTTCGACGTCCACCCGCGAGGCGGCAAAGATGGCGTCGGCAAGCTTGGCCACGGCGACGTCTTCGGCGTCGTTCGGAAACACTTGTTTGGCCCAGGCCTGATCGGGATAAGCCACAATGTTCCAGTTGATGTCGAAGCCGGTGATCTTCTCCAGCGCCGGCTGGTAGGCCATCGAATTCGCCTTGTTGGCACGCGCCACCTTTGCCGGGTCCTGAGAAGAAAGCAGCGACGGATCCTCGCCGCGCACGGCAAGCCTGGCCGCATTATTGGCGAAGGCTTTTGCCATGCCTTCATAGAGCCAGCCGGCGGCGCGGTCGAAGCCGGCGTCGGCGCCGTAGCGGAAGCGCGCCAGCGTGATCTCGTCGTCGTTGAAGATCGGCGTCACCAGGCCGGCACCTGCCTTGTAGGCGTGCTCGACGATCCGCCGCGTCAGAGGCAGCGCGGCAACAGACGAGGTCAGCACCAGATCCTGACCGGGCTGCAATTGCAGCCCGATCTTGACGGCGACCTCCGCCAGCCTGTCGAGCTTCACCGGGTCGATGCTTGCGGAAACGCCGCGCGAATGTGTGGTCATAATCCTGCCTGCCGTGATTGGGGACTGTTCTTTACATAGACCGGCGCTACCGACCTTTCCACCGTGATGTGCCGGCAGGCTCAGCTGGCGCTCTCGAGCGACCTGAACTGCGCCATCGTCGCCTCGATCTCCTCGCGCACCCAGATCTTGAATTCCCTGACCTTGCGGCTTTCGCTCTTGCTGGCCGAGGTCACCAGCCAATAGCCGAGCCCGCTCTGGGCGCGTACGCCGAACGGCGCGACAAGCCGGCCGTCGGCCAGCGCGTCGGCGGCCAGCAACTGCCAGCCGAGCATGACGCCGTGACCGGCAATCGCGGATTCCAGGCACAGCATCGGATCTGTGAAGCGCGCGCCTTTCATGAAGGTGACCGGCTCCACCCCGGCCGCTTCGAACCAGCTCTCCCAACTGATCATCGATCTTTCGTCGGTGATCGCACAGGTCAAAGCAAGGTCTTCGATCGATTTCAGATTGCTGGCGATCACCGGTGCACAGACCGGAAACACCTCTTGCGCCAGCAGCAATTCGGACCGCCCACCGGGCCATTTGCCGTCGCCGAGCCGGATGGCGACGTCGATGTCCGAACGATCGAGATCGGCAAGCCGCACCGAGGCGTCGATGCGAAGGAGCACGTTCGGATGTCGGGCAAAATGCCGCGACAGCCGCGGCAGCAGCCATTTCGAGGCGAAGGCCGGCGCCACCGAAACCACCAGCGTGCACTCGGAGCTTTCATCGGCAAGCGCCACCGCCTGTGCGAGTTCGCGAAACCCGGTGCTGAGCCGGGCAGTAAAGACGTTGCCGAATTCCGTCGCCGCCAGGCCAGCTGGCGTTCGTTCGAACAACGCCCGGCCGAGCTGCCTTTCTGTCCGGTTGATCTGCTGGCTGACGGCGCTGACCGAGACGTTGAGCTCGCCGGCCGCCGCCGCGAGCGACCCCAGGCGGGCGACGGCTTCGACGGCGCGCAAGCCGTTGAGATGTACACGGTTCAGCATAGCCATACAGTTTTTCTAAACTCGAACGGCTGAAATCTCAATTGCCAGACACTGCCGGGTGCCGGATTCTAAGTGGGCTACTCAGAGCGAGGAGGCAATCTGATGAAGATTTTGTCATGGCTCGGAGCCTTTTCCCCGCTCGGAACGCAGCCGCTCCCGCATGACAGCGAGGCCACCAGCTGGGTGACCGATCCGCTGTCGCATCCGGTTCTCGACACCATGTCGGAGCGCGAGCTCGCCGACATGCCGTTCAGGCTGACGGCGCGTCGTACCCGCTTCGAGACGGCCCCGGCTGACATGCGGAGACGCACGGACGTACTGGCCCAATAAAAGACGGATTGTCTCACCGGCAGGCGCACCTATGGTGCACTGCAATGAACATCGCTTCGCCCTTGCGTCTCGCAATCGCCGGCATGATTGCCCTGGCCGTCGCCATGGGCATCGGCCGCTTCGTCTACACGCCGATCCTGCCCGGCATGATGCAAGAGCTCGATCTGTCGCCGGCCGATGCCGGCTGGATCGCATCGGCCAATTATCTCGGCTACCTCGTCGGCGCGCTTGCCGCCACCGGTGGCTGGGCGCAAGGCTGCGAGCGCCAGCTGATGCTGGCCGGCCTTGCCGCCACCGCGATCCTCGCCGGGCTGATGGGTCTGAGCGGCACCATGGCCGCCTTTCTCCTCATCCGCTTTCTTGCCGGCCTCGCCAGCGCCTTCGTGCTGGTCTTCATGACCAGCATCGTTTTCGGTCATCTCGCCGCAGCCGGGCGAAACGACCTGCAGGCGCCGTATTTCGGCGGTGTCGGCCTCGGTATCGCGGCGTCCTCGGCGCTGTTGGCAGTCCTCGTCACCGAACATGCCAGCTGGGCGGCGGGCTGGCTGTGGTCAGCGGCGATTTCGGCCTGCGGCTTTGCAGCCGTCGCCTTGCTGGCGGGCGGCACCTCGGCCGCGAGCAGCACCACCGGGAGCGAGCCGGCACTGCCAAAGGACCGGTCGCTGGTGAAAATCATCGTCGCCTACGGCCTGTTCGGCTTCGGCTACATCGTCACGGCAACGTTCCTGGTCGCCATCGTCCGCCAGGGCGGCGGCGGCCGCGTCTTCGAGGCGGTGGTCTGGATGGTCACCGGCCTTGCCGGTTTCCCGTCGGTCTGGCTGTGGCAGAAGCTCGCGGCCAGGATCGGGCTCTATGCCACCTACGCCCTGGGCTGCCTGGTCGAGGTGGTCGGTGTCAGCGCCAGTGTCGTCATCGGCGGGCGCACCGGGCCGCTGCTGGGCGGCCTTCTCGTCGGGGGCACCTTTATCGCCATCACCGCGCTTGGCCTGCAGGCCGGCAGGCAGCTTGCTCCACGAGCACCACGCCGGATGCTGGCGGTGATGACGGCCGCCTTCGGCCTCGGCCAGATCATCGGCCCAGTCGTCGCCGGGCTGCTCGCGCAGGCCTCGGGGAACTTTTTCCTCGCCTCGATCATGGCCGCAGCCGTCCTGCTCGCTTCCGGTGCGATCGCCTGGTCGGCTGCGCCAAAATCGCCATGATTATGGTCTTGCTCGACGACGGGATTGGGTAGCGGGCATTTTCTTTGCCACTAATGTGTGACTTTATGCGCGCTGAACCCGCTGATTTGCGCATCGACCGAGGATTTCCCTACAGTGTTCGTATCGTTTTTTCCGCAGCCGAAGGTCTTCTTCACCTCGGCCGTCGTATGGAGTCTCGCCGGAATTCTGTTCTGGTTCTTTGGCGGGGAACAGCTCGGCGCGCTGGTCGGTCTGCCCCCAGCACCGGCAGGTGTTCCTCCAATCCTCGGAATGACGATCTTCTGGACCAAGCCGTTTATCTGGTTCTATATCTATTTCGGTTTTCTGGTTGGCGCCTTTTACGCCTTCTGGCGCTTTTATTCTCCTCATCCCTGGCAGAACTGGTCGATCCTCGGTTCGGCGCTGATCCTGTTTTCGACATATCTTAACGTGCAGATTTATGTGGCGCTGAACACTTGGCGCGGGCCCTTTTTTGATCTCTTTCAGAAAGCGATTACGACTGCCGGCTCGGTGACCGCCGGCGAACTCTATTCAATGTTCTGGATCTACGCATGGATTGGCGCTTCGGGCATGGCCTTGTTCGTCGTCACCCGGTTCTTCGTCAGCCACTATATCTTCCGCTGGCGCACGGCCATGAACGATTACTATATGACCCACTGGCAGAGATTAAGGCATATCGAAGGCGCCTCTCAGCGCGTGCAGGAGGACACGATGCGGTTCTCCACCACGATGGAAGGCCTTGGTGTATCTCTCGTTGACTCCATGATGACGTTGATAGCGTTCCTGCCATTGCTCGCGCAACTCTCCAGCCACGTGAAGGTCTTACCTCTTGTTGGCGAAATTCCCTATTCTTTGGTTGTAGCCGCCGTCACCTGGTCGATCTTCGGTACGGTTCTTCTCATGATTGCTGGCGTAAAACTGCCAGGGTTGGAGTTCAAAAATCAGCGCGTCGAGGCCGCCTACCGCAAAGAGCTTGTATACGGCGAAGACGATGCGGCGCGTGCAGCACCGCCGACAGTGGCCGAACTCTTTGCGCATGTCAGACGCAACTATTTCACCCTCTACTTTCACTATGCGTATTTCAATGTCGTTCGATCCGGCTATCTGCAGGCAGATGCCATCTTCTCCAGCTTGATCCTCATTCCCACGATTGCTGCTGGTACGATCACCCTAGGCATTTGGCAGCAGGTTTCCACCGCTTTCGGCCAGGTCAGCTCCTCATTTCAGTATTTGGTCAATGCCTGGCCGACGATCGTCGAGTTGATCTCCATCCACAAACGCCTGCGTGCTTTCGAGGCGACGCTGGAAGGGGAGCCGCTGCCTGCAATCGACCAGCGCTTTCTGAAGCACCAGGAAGTCGATCCGGCCTGAGGCTGTTGGAGGTAAGGACGTGGGGGGGGGCGCCCCCCCCCCCCCCCCGCGGGCCGCCCCCCCCCCCCCCCCCAAAAAAAAAAAAAAAAAAAAATAAAAAAAAAAAAAAAGAAACCACACCCGCACAAAGGTACAGCCGCGGAG
>NZ_JBVVQF010000005.1:0-49361 GCF_055811815.1 Mesorhizobium sp. WSM4836 | reverse complement strand
GGGGGTGTTTGTCGCGCCTGGGCGGTTTTTTTTTTCTCCCCCCCCCCCCCCCCCCCCCCGCCCCCCGCGCCCCGCGGGGGCGCCGGCCCCCCCCCCCCCCCCCCCCCCCCCCCCCCCCCCACCGCCGCCTGTCTTTCGCCTCGCCGCGAGACGTAATCGCGAAAACTGATGCATTCGACATCCGCCTTGATGCAGACCTCGCCGGCAAAGCGTTCCAGCGCGTTCCAGTAGGCGCCGTCGTTCATCAGAGTGAAGTGGAAGCCGAGCTCAAGCGGGATGCGCTTGCCCTGGTATTGCGCGTCGAAGGCGGCGCGAAAGGCGTCATAAGTCCGCTCAGTGAACTCTTGCGCCATGCTCGGCCGCTCGAAGCCGCCGGAATGCCTGACATAGAGATTGTAGTCCATGGCGATCACACGCCTTGAACTCGGCCCTTCCGAGATCTGCGGCAGCGAAAAGCGCGTGACGCCATTCAGGGTCGGCGGCTCGACTGGCCCACGCGAGACGCCGCTTGCGTCGAGCAGGAAACCGGCGGCGGGCAGCGCTTCGTAGAGCGCCTTGTTTGCCGACAGATAGGGTGCGCGAAACCCGACCACCGACTTGCGCGCGAAATCGCGCCAGTCCTTTGGTTCGGATGCGATGCCGTTGATCGAATAGGCGTTTTCGAGAACATGCTTGAACGAGCCGAACTCGCTCAGCCAGTCGGCCTTGCTCCAGTCCTTGCCGTCGAAATGGCCGCAGCCATGGCTGCCGATATCGTGGCCTTCGGAGGCGGCGAGGTTGATCTGCTCGAGCCGGTCGGCGACTTCCTGTCTGGAGGCGGCAAAGCCGATGTTTGATTTGCCTTCAGTCTTGCCAGGCGCGGTGTATTGCTTGCGTGTCTGCGGCGACAACAGGAATACACAGGAGACGAAATAGGTGAAATGCGCGCCTGTGCGCTGGGCCAGCGCCCGGCTGCGCTGCCACTGCGAAATGTCGCGAGCGCTGTCGAACGAGATGATGACGATCTGCTTCGGTTTGGCCGGCGCCGCCGGCGGGTCGGCAAAAGCCGCGCCCGCCGCAAGCGACGCGATCGAAAACGCAACAACGCGGGACAAACGGGACAAAGGCATCCGACCGGATCAAGGAAAGTAGAAGCACCGCCTACCGGTGAAATATGGCACGGGTACGATCGACCTGTGCGGCCGCCGTTGGCGGCGACTGCCTCGGGAATAGGCGATTTTCCTGCCGAACCCCTTCCATGCCGGCAAAATTTCGCTAAAACGCGGGCTCATCAACCGCCCCGCCCGGGGCATGAATGGTTTTGATCCATGTCGGACGACAGTTTTATCCGCGAAGTCAACGAAGAGATTCGTCGCGACCAGGCGCAGGCGCTGTGGGACCGTTTCGGTCCCGCCTTGCTTGTGCTCGCCGTGCTGGTGGTGCTCGGCACCGCTGCCGTCGTCGGCTACCGCTATTGGGACGAGACCCGCGCCAACCGCTCGGGCGATGCTTTTTCGCAGGCGCTGAAGCTCGCCAATGAGGGCAAGAACGACGAGGCGCTTGCCGCTCTGGAGACGTTGGAGAAGGACGGCTACGGCGCCTACCCGCTGCTCGCCCGCATGCGCGCGGCAACCGTCAAGGCGGACAAGGGCGACGTCGACGCCGCCGTCAAGGATTTCGACGAGGTCGCCGCCGATACCAAGATCCCCTCCGGCATTCGCGACATGGCGCGCCTCAGGGCCGCTCTACTGCTGGTCGATCACGGCACTTTCGCCGATGTCTCCAGCCGCGTCGAGGCGCTCACCGCCGACACCAACACGCTGCGCCATACGGCGCGCGAAGCGCTTGGCCTTGCTGCCTGGAAGGAAGGCAAGGCGGCGGATGCATTGAAGCTGTTCGACCAGATCGCCGCGGATGACGGCGCCCCGCGCAACACGCGCGAGCGGGCGACGTTGATCTCCGAGCTGATCCGCGGCTCGGGCGGCGTGTCGTGATATTCCATGACCTTCAAAGTCGCCATCATCGGCCGGCCTAACGTCGGCAAATCGACCCTTTTCAATCGGCTGGTGGGAAGGAAGCTGGCGCTTGTCGACGATACGCCCGGCGTCACCCGCGATCGTCGCGTCCATGCCGCAAAGCTCTACGATCTCAATTTCGACGTCATCGACACCGCCGGCTTTGAGGATGCGGCGGCCTCGACGCTGCCCGGCCGCATGCGCGCCCAGACCGAGATCGCCATCCGCGAGGCCGACCTGATCTTTTTCACGATCGATGCCAAGTCCGGGCTGATGCCCGACGACAAGACCTTCGCTGAGATCGTGCGCAAGTCCGGCAAGCCGGTTGTCGTCGTTGCCAACAAGGCCGAGGCGCGCGGCGCCCAGGGCGGCATGCTGGAGGCCTGGGAGCTCGGCCTTGGCGAGCCGATCCCGGTTTCGGCCGAACACGGCCAGGGCCTGCCCGATCTGCGCGACGCGGTGATCGCAGCACTTGGCGAGGCGCGCGCCTTCGGCGTGGACGAAGAGGCCGGCGAGGATGAGGTCGCCGCCAGCGAGGTGCTGATCGGCGAGGACATCACCGACCCGGACGCCGAGCCGAGCTATGACGACACCAAGCCGATGCGCATCGCCGTTGTCGGCCGCCCCAACGCCGGCAAGTCGACGCTGATCAACGCGCTGATCGGCGAGGAGCGGCTGTTGACCGGCCCTGAGGCCGGCATCACTCGCGATTCCATCTCGGTCGACTGGGACTGGTATGGCCGCCGCTTAAAACTGTTCGACACCGCCGGCATGCGCCGCAAGGCCAGGATCCACGAAAAGCTCGAAGTGATGTCGGTGCAGGACGGCTTGCGCGCCATCCGCTTTGCCGAGATCGTCATCATCGTGCTCGACGCCACCATTCCCTTCGAGAAGCAGGATCTGCAGATCGCCGACCTGATCATCCGCGAGGGCCGTGCCCCGGTGATCGCCTTCAACAAATGGGACCTTGTCGACCATCCCCAGGAATTGCTGGCCGAGCTGCGCGAAAAAACCGAGCGGCTTCTTCCCCAGGCGCGCGGCATGCAGGCGGTGCCGGTCTCGGCCGAGACCGGGCGCGGCCTCGACAAGCTGATGGATGCCGTCATCAGGACGCATGGAGTTTGGAACAGCCGCGTCTCGACCGGCAAGCTAAACCGCTGGCTGGAAGGCATCCTGGCGCATCATCCGCCGCCCGCCGTCGCCGGGCGCCGGCTGAAGATCAAATATGTCACGCAGGCCAAGACGCGGCCGCCCGGCTTCGTCGTCTCCTGCTCGCGCCCCGATGCGATGCCGCAATCCTACGTCCGCTATCTCTCGAACAGCCTGCGCGAGGCTTTCGACATGCCCGGCGTGCCGATCCGAATCGCCTTGCGCACCTCGGACAATCCTTTCGCCGGCAGGGCGAAGAAGCGCCACTGAGCCACTGCCTTTACGCCACGTTGCGCAGAACGGGCGCCGGTTGGGCCTGCGGCAACGCTTCCAGCGCTGCCTGCAGCAGGATGTCGCCAAGCCGCGCCGCCACGGGGTCGGGCTCGGCCTCCTTGCGATGCAGGAACAGCGCCATCTTGGGCAAAGCGGGCAGCCCGGCGATCTCCGGCGTCATCGCCCTGACGGTGGCCGGCAGGCCGATATCGGTGCGGATCGTCAGTCCGAGCCCGGCGGCGACGGCTGCCCAGATACCGCCAAGGCTCGGGCTGGAGAAGGCCATCCGCCATGCCAGGCCGGCGCGGTCGAGCGTTTCGGTCGCCACGCTGCGCAGCAGGCACGGCGCTTCGAGCGCCACCAGCGGCAACGCCTCGCCATCGCGCAGGCTGGTCTCGATCTGTTTTGCCGGACCGATCCAGCGCATCTGGACGTCGGCGACATGCCGGCTGTAGGGCAGCGTCGCGCCATTGTGCCAGGCAAGCGCGATATCGAGGCTACCCGAAGTGATCCGTTCGGCAAGCTCGTGGCTGCGTGCGATCCTGGCTTCGATCTTGACCTTGGGATGGGCGCGGGCGAAGCGCCCGAGCACTTCCGGCAGCACCGCCTCGCCGAAATCCTCCTGCAATCCAAGCCGCACCCAACCCTCCAGCTCGACATCGTGGATGGCGGAGGCGGCCTCGTCATTGAGCTCGATCAGCCGCCGCGCGTAGCCGAGCATGGTCTCGCCCGCGTCCGTCAGCGCCAGACCGCGCCCCGATTTGCGGAAGATCGGCGTCGCCGCCTGCTCCTCCAGCTTCTTCAATTGCGCACTGATTGCCGAGGTCGAGCGGCCGAGCCGGTCGGCGGCCTTGGCAAAGCTGCCCAGCTCGATGCCGGTGACGAAGCTGCGCAGGACGTCGAGATCGAATGTCACGCGTCGCATGGCAATAATCCTGATATTTGGGACATTACGTTAAAAACTTCCTGATATTCAGTACGAAGCTATGGCGGTAGAGACAGCGCGTCAAGACCGAATGCAACCGACCCATGCAGGAACTGAACCATGTCCGCTGTCGCCACACGAGCAGATTTCAAACCGCTTCGCCCGGCCGCCGTTGCCGCCCCGTCAGAAGCAGCGGCACTTCGAGCCAACCATCGCTGGAAGGTGCTGGGCATCGGCGTCGCCGCCAATGCCTGCTTTTCCGCGACCTTCTCCGGCATTCCGGCGACGGCGGTCGTCCTGCGCTCGGGCTATCATCTCTCTAACGGCGAACTCGGCCTGGCGCTTGGCCTTCTCGGCCTGGGCGTGGCGCTGAGCGAATTGCCGTGGGGGCTGCTGACCGATCGGTGGGGCGACCGCCGCGTGCTGCTGACAGGGCTCGGCGCAACCGCGGTTTGGCTGCTTGTCATGGCCGCGCTGATCGTGCCGTCACCGGCCCATATTCCCGGCGTCGCGCTTCTCGCCGCTGCCCTGCTGGTCACCGGATTGCTCGGCGGCAGCGTCAACGGCTCCAGCGGCCGCGCCATCATGGCCTGGTTCGGCGAAGGCGAGCGCGGCTTTGCCATGAGCATCAGGCAGACGGCGGTGCCGCTTGGGGGCGGGCTTGGCGCGCTCGTGCTGCCGTCGCTCGCTGCAGCCCATGGCTTCACGGCGGTCTTCGGAGTTCTGGCGGCTGCATCCGCCGTCTCGAGCTCGCTCGCCTGGCGCTGGCTGCATCAACCACCGGCGCGTGACGATGCCAATTCGGGCAGCACGGCGAAGCCGGCCGGCCCGCCGCCGCTGCGCAACCCGGCCGTCTGGCGCATCGCAACAGCCATCGGCCTGCTTTGCTTTCCGCAGGTGGCGGTGCTTACCTTTGCTTCCGTCTTCCTGCATGATTTCGCCGGCATGGGAACAGCCGTGATCAGCGCCAGCCTCGCTGCCGTGCAGGTCGGCGCCATGGTCATGCGCGTCTGGAGCGGCCGCTACACCGACCGTCACGGCAACCGCCGGCCCTTCCTGCGTCTGTGCAGCGCGCTGAGCGTGGCCGCCTTCACCGTGCTTGCGGCGCTCGTCTTGTTTTCGGCCCAATTCTTGTCAGGCCAGGTGCCGATGCTTTCGCCGGCAATCGTCGCGGTGCTGGTCGTGGCAGGCATCTGCGTCTCCTCCTGGCATGGCGTCGCCTACACCGAGCTTGCGACACTGGCAGGCGCGAGCCGGGCCGGAACGGCGCTCGGCCTCGCCAACAGCCTGGTCTTCATCGCCTTCTTCCTGGTGCCGATCGCCATTCCGGGGCTTCTCGTGCTCTGCTCGTGGGCAGGCGTCTGGCTGGGTGCGGCTATTTGCGCGCTGATCGCCTGGCCGATCTTTCTTCCGTCAAGCGATGGCCGCAAAAGCGCCTGACTTCGACACGAGATGGGAAAACAACGTTCTAAGCTGTTAACGCCCCATCAAGGTTAATGCATCATTGTAGCTCTCCAGTGGGGTCCGTCGCGTTTCTGGAGAGTTCCGTGCATCGACGTGTTTTGACGCGGCTTGTCGCCGCCGCCGGTGAGAAAAAGCGTTCCTTCCTGTCTCCGCTCGTTATTGGCCTTGGTATCTGGCTCGGTTTTCCGAGTGTCGCTGCCTATCAGGACATGACCAGCCTGGTCTCCGGCCTGGAAGCGCCGAGCGTCCGCTGGAACGCCTATGTGGAGAAATCCGTCGCCGGCTCCGTTCACGCCGCCGAAATGCCATTCCTCGATTCCAGCAGCACCGGCTCGCTCTCCGGCTCCGGCGTCCAGCTGCCCGGCATCGGCGCCGTCTCGTTTCGCGGCAAGGGCAGCATCGCCGGCACGATGCCGGACGAGAGCCGCATCATGCGTGCCGACAAGAAGGGCCGCATCATCCAGGTCTCGCCCGTCTCGCCGCCGAAGAACTTCAACGCCGGCTCGATTTTCGAGCGCACCTCCTCGCTGCTCCGCCCAAGCATGGACAGCGGCCTGAGGATGGCCTTCGCCAAGCCCGAGATCAAAGGCAAGGAAATCCAGATCGCCGCCGCCTTCCACGCGCGCGTCGACAAGAAGCCGGATCCCGGCGTGCCGGCGATGCTTGCCGCACTGGTCAACAACGATCATCCCGACGTGCTGGCGACCGCCTATGCCTCGTCCGCTCCCGATTACGCACAAGCATCGCCTTTCGAGGCCTTGCTGCAGGACGAGGAGCCGAACGACGGCCGCTTCATCCCGCCGCTGAGCAAGGGCGATCATTCGTGGATGCAGACGCCGCTTCCCGCCAGCGTCTTTTCCAAGCCGGAGCAGGCCTGCCTCGCCAAAGGCATCTATTTCGAGGCGCGCGGCGAATCCGTACGCGGCCAGGCCGCCGTCGCCCAGGTCATCCTCAATCGCGTCCGCAACCCGGCCTATCCGAACTCGATCTGCGGCGTCGTCTACCAGAACGACAACTGGTTCAACCGCTGCCAGTTTTCCTTCGCCTGCGACGGCAGGAAGAAGCGCATCGACAACCCTGCCGCCTACCAGACCGCCCAGGATGTCGCCATGGCCGTCACTGCCGGCAAGATCTTCATTCCGGACGTCGGCTCGTCGACCCATTATTACGCTAATTACGTCCATCCGGGCTGGGCGCGGACGATGCAGAAAATGACTAGGATCGGCCTGCATATCTTCTACCGCACCTATGGCGGGGGCTGGAGCTGAGCGCTCGGGCAGCCCTCGCGTCTTTCGCGGGAGAGCGGCCGATCGAAGACGCATCTCCGTGGGGATTCGGCCGCAGCCCGCTGGGGACTGCGTCGGGCGCGATGTCGCACCCAGGCAAGTAGCTGATTTATAACGAAAAAAATACTTGAGCTTGAACGTCCGCCCGTGGCTTGACGGGCGCGGACCCTCTAACTATGTTGCCGGCGACTTTAAGAAGCGGACGGACGGCGACGGTCTGACCGGGCAGGGGGGTTGCGTGGCCGACAAGAATGGGCCAGACGGAACCGGCAAAACCGGCCGCGGCAAGCAGCATGAAGCCGATATCCGCGACGACGATCTTGAGCGCCGCCGGCGCGACCTTGAAGCATCGCTTGCGACAAGGCGGCCGGATCGGCTCGAGGGGAAAGACGACGCGAAAGCGGGCAGTGTGGCCGGGTACGGCCAGGCGCTCAAGCTGTCCAGCGAGTTCATCGCCGGGATAGTGGTCGGTGCGGCTCTCGGCTGGTTTATCGACCGCGTGGCGGGGGCATCGCCATGGGGTCTGATAGTCGGGCTGCTGCTCGGTTTTGGCGCCGGCGTGCTCAATGTCCTGCGTTCAGCCGGGCTTGTGTCGGAATTCGGAACGGGCGACAAACCGCGCGATCCGAAAGAATGAATTGAGGCGCCGCATGCCGGCGCATTGAACAGGATACTGAAGCCGTCTGCGGCTTTGATGGGGATTTAAAGTGGCTGCTGACAAGGTCGATCCGATCCACCAGTTCCAGATCCATCCGATCATTCCGATTCACATCGGCGGCTACGACCTGTCTTTCACCAATTCGGCTCTGTTCATGCTTGCGACAGTTGCTGTCGCAGCGGCGTTTCTCTATCTCAGCACGTCGAGCCGCAGCCTCGTCCCGGGCCGCCTTCAGTCGGTCTCGGAAATGGCCTATGAATTTGTCGGCAATATGCTGAGGGACGCCGCGGGCACGCAAGGCATGAAGTTCTTCCCCTTCGTGTTCTCGCTGTTCATGTTCGTGCTTGTCGCCAACCTGCTTGGCCTGTTTCCGTATTTCTTCACCGTCACCAGCCACATCATCGTCACCTTCGGCCTCGCTGCGCTGGTGATCGGAACGGTCGTCGTGTACGGCTTCATGAAGCACGGTCTCGGCTTCCTGAAGCTGTTCGTGCCGAAAGGCGTGCCCATCGTGATGATGTTGCTTGTCGTTCCGATCGAAGTGATTTCCTTCGTATCGCGCCCGGTCAGCCTCTCGGTTCGTCTGTTCGCCAACATGTTGGCCGGCCACATCACGCTGAAGGTGTTTTCGGGATTCGTCGTCAGCCTCAGCGCTCTCGGCACGCTTGGCATTGCGGGTTCGGTCCTGCCGCTGGCGATGGCCGTGGCTTTGACGGCTCTGGAGTTGCTCGTGGCGCTTTTGCAGGCCTACGTCTTCGCCGTGCTGACCTGCATGTATCTGAACGACGCCCTGCACCCTTCGCACTGATTAGAGTTTCCGGCATTGCCGCCGGTTGGAATCGCAACGGAATTTTAGATCCAAAGGAGTTGAACAAATGGACGCAGAAGCAGCAAAGTACATTGGCGCCGGCATCGCATGCCTCGGCATGGGCGGCGCGGGCGTTGGCCTCGGCAACATCTTCGGCAGCTATCTGGCGGGCGCGCTGCGCAACCCGTCTGCCGCCGACGGTCAGTTCGGTCGCCTGATTTTCGGCTTCGCCGTGACCGAAGCGCTGGGTATTTTCTCGCTTCTCATCGCGCTTCTCGCCCTGTTCGGCTGAATATTTGTTCGGCTGAACATTGGGAAGGATTGAACAGGCCAGCCGCGATCCTGCGGCGGGTCTGAATTTCGGGGATAGTCCATGTTCGTGACATCTGCCTTTGCGCAAGAGTCCGCGCCCGCCGCAACGGAAGGCGACACGCACGCCGGCACCGGCGTGCCTGCCGAGGCGCACGGCACGTTCCCGCCATTCAATCCGGCGACGTACCCATCACAGCTGTTATGGCTTGCAATCACTTTCGGGCTGTTCTACCTGTTCTTGAAACGGGTGGTGATGCCGCGCGTCGGCGGCATCATCGACGTTCGCAACGACCGCATCACGCAGGATCTCGACCATGCCGCCCGGCTGAAAAGCGAAGCGGATGCCGCCGTTGCCGCCTATGAGCAGGAATTGGCGGAAGCCAAGGGCAAGGCCAATGCGATCGGCCAGCAGGCCAACGATGCGGCCAAGGCGGAAGCCGAAGCTGCCCGCAAGACGATCGAGGCAGCGCTTGACCAGAAGCTTGGCGAGGCCGAGGCGCGTATTTCTTCCATCAAGGCTAATGCCATGAAGGAAGTCGGCACCATCGCCGAGGAGACCGCTTCGGCCATTGTCGAGGCGCTCGTCGGCGGGAAGGCCAGCAAGGCCGAGATCGCGGCCGCCGTCAAATCCGTGGCCGGGTGAGGAGCGCATCATGGACGCCACATCTCTCGCGACGCTTTGGGCAACCGTTGCCCTCGTAATCTTTCTCGGCATTACCATCTACATCAAGGTGCCGGGCATGATCGCCAAGGCGCTCGATGCGCGGGCCGACAAGATCAGCTCCGAGCTTGAGGAAGCGCGCCGGTTGCGCGAAGAGGCCCAGCAGCTGCTTGGCCAGTACCAGCGCAAGCGCAAGGAAGCCGAGCAGGAGGCCGCGGCCATTGTCGCCGCCGCCAAGCGCGAGGCCGACATGCTTGCCGCCGAGGCGCACAAGAAGACCGAGGACTATGTCGCCCGGCGTACCGCCTTAGCCGAGCAGAAGATCGGCCAGGCCGAGCGCGAAGCGATCGGCGAAGTGCGCGCCAGCGCCGTCGATATCGCGGTCGAAGCCGCGCGCGCGCTGCTGGCCGGCAAGATCGACGCCAAGGCCGGCGCCGACCTGTTCAACGCCTCGCTGCAGGATTTGAAGTCGAAGCTGAACTGAACGGAGCGTAATCTCCCCCCTTGAGGGGGAGATGGCCGGCAGGCCAAAGGGGGTCGCCGCGCGTGAAGCGCCAACCTTTTCTGTCGTTCAAGATGGTGTCGCGCCAGGACGTACCGACCCCCTCTGTCGCCTTTGGCGACATCTCCCCCTCGAGGGGGGAGATTACGCGACTGGTCGTTTTCGCAATCAATCCAACCCCGAAAAACCCTCTTCCTCCAGTACCTCTACCCCGTCGAACCGGAACGGCGCGAAGGAGGCGCGGTGCAGCCGCGCCACTGGTCCATGCAGATCGATCGCCGTGCGATGGCGCACGGTGGCGTAGCCCATATGCAGCTCGAAGCCGTAATGCGCATGATGGCTGCCGCAGCCGCACATCATGCGGTCGCGCAACACCTTGGCGACGATCGAGGCCGCGGCGATCGACTGCGAGCGCTGGTCGCCCTTGATCAGCGCCTTGCCCTCGCAGGGCAGGCCGGGTGGCACGTCGCGGCCGTCGGCCAGCGCCAGCTTCGGCCGGATTGACAGGCCGGCCACGGAACGGCGCATTGCCTCCAGGCTGGCCTTGAGGATGTTGGAGGCATCGATGCCTTCGGCGCTGACCGAGGCCATCGACACGGCGAGCGCGGAGCCGAGGATTTTCAGGAACAGCGCCTCGCGCTGCAAATGCGTCAGCCGCTTGGAATCGTCGAGGCCGTCCGGGATGTTGGCCGGATCGAGCACCACCGCTGCCGCTACCACCGGCCCGGCGAGCGGACCACGGCCGGCCTCGTCCATCCCCGCCACCGGCCAAAGGCCTTCGGCCATCGCCTTCGTCTCGAACGAGAAGTCGGGTTTCTCGACGATCTCGAAGAGAAGCGGAGAATCGGAACGCGGGCGAGCCATGGTGCGGCGAGGTTCGCATCGGCTCCGATTCTCCGCAAGTCCCTCCGGGTCGGGCGGGGCACCGGACCAGGAGGGCTACCGTCTGCAAGGCCGGGGACAGGACAGGCCGGACGGGATTTTTTCGCCTGTTGCCGGCCGCTTCAAGCGGCTGGCGCGAGACGCTTTGTCACAGCAGCATCAGCTGCTCTGTTGCCTTGGCAGCCGGGACGAACTGGTCGGTCCGCAGTGAACGCCGCTCGGCATTGAGGCCGAGCCGCTTGGCGGCGATCTCGAAACGCCGGCCGATCTGCCAGGCATAGGGGCCGGAGCCTTTCATGCGCTTGCCCCATTCCGAATCGTAGTCCTTGCCGTCGCGCATTGAACGGATCAGCGACATGACGTGGCGATAGCGGTCGGGATAATGGCGCAGCAGCCAGTCCTTGAAAATCGGCGCGACCTCCAGCGGCAGGCGCAGCAGCACATAACCGGCCTCGCGCGCACCCGCTGCCTGCGCCGAATCGAGGATGCGCTCCATCTCCGGGTCGGTCAGTCCGGGGATGATCGGCGCGACCATCACCGAGGCCGGAATGCCGGCGTCCGAAAGCTGCCTGATCGCCTCCAGCCGCTTGGTCGGCGTCGAAGCGCGCGGCTCCATCGTTCTGGCCAGCATCCTGTCCAACGTCGTCACCGACAATGCCACCTTGGCCAGCCCGCGTTCGGCCATGCGTGACAGAACGTCGATATCGCGTGTCACTAGCGCCGACTTGGTGACGATACCGACCGGATGCCCGCGCGCCTCCAGCACTTCGAGGATCTCGCGCATGATCCGGTATTGTTTCTCGATCGGCTGATAGGGATCGGTGTTGGTGCCGATGGCGATGGTGCGCGGCTGGTAATTATCCCTGGACAATTCCTTGTCGAGCAACCGCGCCGCTTCCGGCTTGGCAAACAGCTTCGATTCGAAATCTAGACCCGGCGACAGGCCCATGAAGCTGTGCGTCGGCCGCGCGAAACAATAAACGCAGCCATGTTCGCAGCCGCGATAGGGATTGATCGAGCGATCGAAGGAGATGTCGGGCGATTCGTTGCGCGTGATGATGGTGCGCGGCTTCTCGACCTGTACCTCGGTCTTGAACGGCGGCAGCTCCTCCAGCGAATTCCAGCCATCGTCGAACACGTGCCGGCTGACCGGCTCGAAACGGCCGGAGGGATTGATGCCCGCCGACCTGCCGCGATTGCGGTCCGGGCGGACGCGCATGCCGCTCTGCTCGATTATCGCATTCGCCATCTCGGCCCTGCCAGCGCCGAAGGCGGCAATGTCGGCACGCACGATCTGTTCCATTTTGGCCCTTTCCCAGGGACTGTCCGCCCGCTGTCGAATCGTTCTGCTCATGAATGTATTCCTATCGTATTGAGGAGAACAAAGCAAGAACTTTCTCGCGATGCGCCGCAAAAACTGGCGCTGCCCATCGCTTTCCGCTATTCGGCTAAAGATGCTCAGCGTCCTAATCGAAACCCTGAATGACGAGGAGGGCCTCGCCCGCACGCTCGCCTCGCTGATCGGTGGCGCCGTCGAGGGCGTCGTGCGCGACGTTCTCGTCTGTGACATCGGCTCGACCGATCAGACGCACCGCGTCGCCGAACATGCCGGCTGCCATTATGTCAGCGGCGGCATCGCCGCCGGCATCAGACAGGCCAAGGGCGACTGGCTGCTTTTGCTGGAACCGGGCGCGCGGCTGGGAGAGGGCTGGATCGATGAGGTCGTTGCCCATACCTCTAGGCAAACCATGGCGGCGCGGTTCTCGCCGGCACGCGGCAGCCGCGCGCCCTTCCTGTCGCGCGTTCTTGCCGGACATCGCGCTCTCGCCGAAGGCCTGGTGATCAGCAAGCGTCAGGCCGGGGCGCTGTCGAAGAATGCCCGCAGCGCCGAAGCGATCGCCCGCGGCCTGGCGACCAGAAGGCTCCACGCCGAGATCTGGGTCGCGCCGCGGAAGTGAAGCGCCCGTTTCCTTCTCCCACAAGAAGGGGAGAAGGGAAGCACTGCAATTTTGGCCGCGAACGGTTTATTGTGCATTGCACAAAATGTGGCCGGGGGTTACCATTCCCAGCGATATGGGCAATAGGGTTGGGGTGTGTGCCGGAGCGGTAACGACGACTGTCGTCGATGCTGTTCCCTCGACATTTTGAGGACCCGGATGACCCTTTCAAGCCCTGACAAGTCCGGCGCTGCAAGCCTCGAGGCGATCGCACGCAATGGCGGTACGCTGCGCCGTATCGCCGCCCGCATCCCGACCTATCTTTCCGACCTTTGCGAGAATCCGGCATGGCTGCCGATGTTCATGCTGGCGCGCACCATGCCGGCGCGGCGCCTGCACTGGCGCGGTGCGAAGCCCGTTCCGCCGGCGCGCAATGTCGGTGAAACGATGTTCGCCGGCGTCGATCGTGGCGCCGTCGTCGGCGCTCTGCGCATCGAGGGGCTCTATTCGGGCCTGATGCTGCCGGCCGTCATCCAA
Source organism: Mesorhizobium sp. WSM4836 (assembly GCF_055811815.1). NCBI lineage: Bacteria > Pseudomonadati > Pseudomonadota > Alphaproteobacteria > Hyphomicrobiales > Phyllobacteriaceae > Mesorhizobium > Mesorhizobium sp. WSM4836. The sequence continues at coordinate 35,973 of NZ_JBVVQF010000005.1, read as the reverse complement.
GAGGAGATCGCCCGCTTCGCCGAGCGCACGCCATGCTTCGGCAATTTCGACCGCCGGCTGGAATTCCTGCCCGAAAAACACGCCGATGCCGAAAAGCATTTCGGCCGCCCGCTGCTCAGCGGCCACTATTTCGAGCGGGTCCTCGACTGCAGCGCTGCGGTCGCCGTGCAGCGCGATCCGCTGCTTCTCGACATCGCGGCGCACTATCTCGGCAGTCAGGCGAAGCTGATCACCACCCGCATCTGGTGGAGTTTTCCGACCGGTGGTGTCTCGGACGCCGACAAGAACATGGCCTCGCTGGGCAAATACCATTTCGACCTCGATGACTGGCGCATGCTGAAGTTCTTTTTTTACCTGGTGCCGGTCGACGCCGACACCGGGCCGCATGTCTATGTCCGCGGCTCCCACAACCGCCGCATCCTGAAGCATCAGTTGACGCTTCTGGTCGGCCATTCGGCGGAAGAGGTGCTGAGCGTCTATGGCGAGCAGAGCCCGGTCACGCTGACCGGGCCGGCCGGTCTCGGCTTTGTCGAGGACCCGTTCGGCTTCCATATGGGCACCGTGCCGACGCGCACGCCGCGGCTGATGATGGAAGTTGGCTTCGGCGTGTCGCCGCCGTCGCGCCGCCGTTTTCACGGCGAGCCGGTCATTCGCTAAACCGAGGTCCTTGACTGATAGCTCGGTTCGTCTCAGCCGCGCCGCAGATGCTCGTCCAGACGCGGCATGATCTCGACGAAGTTGCAGGGCATGTGCCGGTAGTCGAGCTGCGGCTTCAAGATGCCGTCCCAGGCGTCCCTGCAGGCGCCCGGCGAGCCCGGCAGCACGAAGACGAAGGTGGCGTTGACGACGCCGCCGGTTGCCCGGCTCTGGATCGTCGAAGTGCCGATCTTGTCGTAGGAGATGCGGTGGAACACTTCGGAAAAGCCGTCCATGTGCTTTTCGAAGATCGGCTCCAGCGCTTCCGGCGTCACGTCGCGGCCGGTGAAGCCGGTGCCGCCGGTGGTGATGACGACATCGATTGCGTCGTCCTTCGACCAGCCCAGGACCCTCTCGCGGATCTTGTCGCGGTCGTCGGTGACGATGTCGCGGGCGGCCAGGATATGGCCTGCCTCCACAATGCGGTCGGCCAGCGTCTGCCCGGATTTGTCGTCGGCGAGGCTGCGCGTATCGGAAACGGTCAGCACCGCGATGCGCACGGGAACGAAGGGGCGACTCTCGTCAATCCTGGCCATGGGCATCAGCCTCCGATGTCACGCTTCGCGTCGCCGCGACAAACCAATCGGGATGGCGGCTGCGGATATCGACGGCCGCGCGCTTGGCCACATTGCCGGTCTCGAACAGACCGAAGCAAGTTGCGCCGGAGCCGGACATCCTGGCAAAACCGGCTCCGGCCTTGTTGAGCACGGAAAGCGCCTTGCCGATGGCGGGCTGGATTGCGCGCGCCGCAGGCTCGAGATCGTTGCGGGTGATCTCCAGCCAGTTGCGGATGCCATGAAAGTCGAGGTTGCGCGGCAGCGGCGGCAGCCCCGCATTATCACGGCGGCCAAGCGCCTCGAACACGTCGGCCGTCGAGACGGCAGTTCCGGGATTGACGAGCACCAGACCCAAGGCCGGGAAACCCGGCACGAGCGTCAGCTCGTCGCCGATGCCGCGGGCGATCAGCGGCTTGTAGGCGAGGCACATCGGCACGTCGGCGCCGAGCGACAGGCCGATCCGCGCCAGTTCGGCATCGCCAACATCAAGTCCCCAGATCTGGACCAGGGCGCGCAGCACAGCCGCCGCATCGCTCGATCCGCCGCCGACGCCGGACGCGACCGGCAGGTTCTTTTCGAGCCTGATGGCGACAGCCGGCGCATACTGGGGACCGGCCTCGCGCCGCAGCGCGTCGCGCGCCCTCACCACCAGATTATTGTCGTCGGCCGGTACCGCGGAGGCGTATTTGCCGGACACGGAAAACCCATCGCTGTCGGCAAGTTTCGTTTCGATGCGGTCGCCAAAGCGGGTGAACACAGCCAGGCTTTCGATCATGTGATAACCGTCGGCGCGCCGGCCGGTGACGTGCAGCGCGAGATTTATCTTGGAGTGCGCATGCAATGCCCGGACGCTGGCCCCGGAGTCCACTGGCTCGGCCGCGAGAGGGAGGACAGTCAATCCTTGGCCAGACGGTATTCGCCGGTCTTCGGATCCTTGACCAGTGTTCCCATCGTGCCGTTGGCGGCTTGCTTTTCGGCGCGCCGCACCTTGGCGGTCACCCGGTCGGCTTCCCTGACGAAGGAGCGGTAGCCGAAATAGGCGGCGATGCCGACGACGGCGAAGAAAATGATCTGCGGCATGTCAAACTCCTCCCTCGCAAGGCCGGCAAGGCCGCCGGTCGGGTCGGTTGATGATTTATGCTAGACGCTTTCACCGGCATTTCAAAGCCCGAAGCGTGCCCACAGCGCGCGCTCTTCCGCCGCATCGATGACGCCGCTTGCCGCGGCGGCGGCAATATCGGGCGCCGAAAAGCGCGAGCCGAACAGGCCGAAGCGGCCGAACAGGCCGCGCGGCGCGGTAATCAGCTTGAGCTGGGTTTTCGGCCCGAAACGGCTCTTCAGCACGCTGCGCATGTCGCCGAGCGCATCGACCAGCCCGAGTTCGAGCCCCTTCTTGGCCGTCCAGAACAGGCCGGTGAACAGGTCGGGATCGTCCTTGAGCTTGCTGCCGCGCCTGTCCTTGACGAGGTCGATGAAAGTCTCGTGGACCTCCAGCTGCAGCGCCTTCAGGCGCTCGACGTCTTCCTTCTTTTCTGGTTTGAACGGGTCGAGCACCGCCTTGTTCTGGCCGGCGGTGTGGACACGGCGCTCGACGCCGATTTTCTTCATCAGCTCCGGAAAGCCGAACGAGGCCGACACCACGCCGATCGAGCCGACGATGGAGGACGGGTCGGCAAAGATCTCGTCGCCGGCGACCGCGATCATGTAGCCGCCCGATGCCGCCACGTCCTCGACGAAAACCAGGACCTTCTTGTCCTTCTCGCTCGCCAGGTCGCGGATGCGTCTGAAGATGAGCCGCGACTGCACCGGAGAACCACCTGGCGAATTGATCGAGATGGCGACCGCCGGCGCATCGAATGAAAACAGCTTTTCGAGAAGACCGGCGGTCGACGCCAGCGACAGGCTGGGCCGGAACTGGCCGCCGCCGGGCATGATGGTGCCGTGCAGCCGGACGACCGGAATGGTGACGACGGTGGAGCGCCAGGATTTCGGCAGCAGGCGGTTGAAAAGGCGTTTCACGAGGGGGCTGTCTCCGGTCGATTTGCTTGAGGCATGTAGGAATTCGCTGGCCAACGGCAATGCCGTCACGCCGGCAATCAAAATGGATCAATCTCCGAACAGCGACGCCAGCCCGTTATTGATCAGCTCTGCCCGTTCCGATGGGCCATTGCCTGAAAAGGCATGCAGCATCAGCGGCGGCCGGATCGACAGTTTGCCGCGTGCGCCGAGTGCTGCCCGGACGACGATGCGGATCGCTGCCGCCTCGGGGCGTGGGTGGACGGCCAGCATCTCGGCATCGCCGAAGCGGCCAGCAATGGCATCGAGGATGGCGCCGAGCTGCTCCGGCCGGGCGATGACGGCCAGCCCGCCGCCCGGCCTGACCACCGCAGCCGCGCTGCGGATCCAGCTGTCGAACAGCCCGTCCTCAAAGACATGTGCGGCCTTTCTCAGCGGATCGGGCGTCGGGCGATCCTCTGCGGCATTGAACGGCGGGTTCATGATGACGAAATCGAAGCTGTTGTCCTCGAGGCCGGCGCTCGTTCGCGCCCGGCCCGACAGCGCGAGATCGGCGACGAGCACCGAAGCGCGGTCGCTGAGATGCGCATTGCCGGGATGCGCAAGCGTGGTTGTGGCGAAGGCCGCCATTTCCGGGGAACGCTCGACGAGCACGGCCGCGGCACCGGGGCAGCGCGACAGGACCGCCAGGCCGGCGGCACCGGCACCCGCGCCAAAGTCGGCTAGCCGCCCGGCGAAAGAGGACGGCACGGCAGCCGCCAGCATCATCGCATCCATGCCGGCGCGGTGGCCCGCCTTTCTCGGCTGCACCAGCCAGAAGCGTCCGCGATGGAAGGCATCGACCGTATGAGCCGGCATGTCCGGGACAAGGGCAGCGGATGACGCGGACATTATTTTTGACGGATCTCGTTGGCGATGCCGGCATCCGTCAGGATGCGCCGTGCCGCATCGGCCTTGTCGGCCTCCACCATGACACGACGGGGCAGAATGCCGATCGAGCCGTCGAGCACGCTCATGTTCTGGTCGGCGACGAAACAGCCGATACCGGCATCGCGCATCAGCGATTCGACAAACGAAATGATGACGGCGTCGTTGGTGCGGATGAGCTCTATCATCGGGTGAAACTCGCAGTTTGCGGCGTTGATGTAAACGTAGGCGTGATCATGTACCAGAGCCGCCGCGCCAATTCGCCTCTTGCCGCACCGGTGGGTGCCGCCTAGAGTCGGTCCAGGGACCATGTTGCCGTCGTGCATATCGAGGTTGGGAGTTTGCCGTGGGTGTCGTTCTCAACATTGAAAACGGAAAACGGGAAGCCGCCTCGATCAAGGGTCTCATCGACCTGACTGCCGCCGATATGGGGCGCGTCAACAAATTGATCCTGTCGAAGGCCGGCTCCGATGTCGAGATGATCCCGGAGATCGCCAACCATCTGATCTCATCCGGCGGCAAACGGCTGCGGCCGATGCTGACGCTCGCCGCCGCCCAGATGTTCGGCTATTCCGGCGACGGCCATGTCAAGCTCGCCACATCGGTCGAATTCATGCACACCGCGACACTTCTCCACGACGACGTTGTCGACGAAAGCGGCATGCGGCGCGGCAAGAAGACCGCGCGCATGATCTGGGGCAACCAGGCCAGTGTTCTGGTCGGCGATTTCCTGCTCGGCCAGGCCTTCCGCATGATGGTCGATGTCGGCTCGCTCGAAGCGCTCGACATCCTGTCGAGTGCGGCCTCCGTGATCGCCGAAGGCGAGGTGATGCAGCTTGCCGCCGCCAAAAACCTCGAGACCACCGAGGACGAGCATTTCGCCGTGATCAAGGCCAAGACCGCGGCGCTGTTCTCCGCCGCCGCCGAAGTCGGCCCGGTCATCGCCCAGGCGACGCGCAACGATCGCGCAGCACTCCGCTCCTACGGAATGAATCTCGGCCTTGCCTTCCAGCTGATCGATGACGCGCTGGATTACGGCGGCACCAGCAAGGACCTCGGCAAGAATGTCGGCGACGATTTCCGCGAGGGCAAGGTGACTCTGCCGGTGATCCTCGCCTATCGGCGCGGCACCAAGGCCGAGCGCAGCTTCTGGAAACGTGCCATCGAGGAGAATGCCGTCGACGACGCCGGGCTGGAGAAGGGGATCGGCCTGATGCTCCGCCACGGCGCGATTGCCGACACCATCGGACGCGCCCGCCATTTCGGCGAGATCGCCCGTGACGCGCTGGCACCGCTCGAGGCGACGCCGCAGAAATCGGCGCTGATCGACGTCATCGACTTCTGCATCAGCCGGGTGAATTGAGAGGCGTCGCGGCGCGAGGCCGGGACGCCGCCTGCTCATCGGGCCTTTGCCGGAAGAACCATTGCTGCAAGCAGGCTGACGACGATGCCCGCCGCCGCGAGCCAGAAGGCGACCTGGATGCCGTCGGCGACGGCAATTTTCAAGGCACCGCCTGACAATTCGCCGATTTGGCTGTTCGCAATCGCAATCAGCACGGCCATGCCGATGGCGTTGCCGACATTGAGCGTCGTCGAGGCCATCCCCGAGGCAACGCCTTGCTGGTCATGGGCAACACCAGAAGCGGCGGCAATCCACATTGCGGTCCAGACGATGCCTTGCCCGACCCCGGAGACGATCAGGCCGGGTACGAGCGACAGATAGCTGCTCTCAGCGGTCGCGCCAGATACCATCAAGGCCGTGCCGACCGCGCCGACGATCATGCCGCCGACCAGTGTGCTGCGTGTCGAAAAGCGCGTCGCCAGACGCTCGCCGGCTTGCGTGCCGGTGGCGATGGCGACCGACGGCACGAGAAAGGCGAGACCCGTCTGCAAGGCAGTGAAGCCGTGCACGTTTTGCAACAGCACTGTGAGGAAGTAGGGCACCGCCCCGAAAGTGGCCATGTAGAGGAAGGTTATAGTCATGCCGGCGACAAGGCTGCGGTTGTGGAACAGGCGCAACGGCATCAACGGGTCGGCGCTGTTGGCCTCGATCACCGTGAAGGCGATCAAAAACAATGCCGCCAGTGCAGCGCTGGCGATGATTGCGGTCGATCCCCAGCCATATTCAGGTCCCTGAACCAGGGTGAAGACAAGCAGCGTCGCTCCGGCGGTGACGGTCAGTGCGCCGGGCAGATCAAAGCTGCGGTGTTCGTGCCGCTTGCTGTCACGCGGAATGATGGCGAAACCCGCAATGATGGCGATCCCGGCCAACAGCACGTTGACGTAGAAGACCGACGGCCAGCCGAAAGCGCTGGTCAGAAACCCGCCGGCAAGCGAACCGAGCGTCAGGCCGCTAGCTCCTGCGCCACCCCAGACGGCGAGCGCCCGGTTGCGTTCCGGTCCCTCGGCGAACAGACGGTTGATCAGCGACAGCGTCGCCGGAAACAGGAAGGCGGCGCCGATGCCTTGCACCGCACGGGCCGCGATGATGATTTCCGGCGACCATGCGAGCCCGCCGACAAGCGATGAAAGCGCGTAGAGCCGGAGCGCGAAGATGAAGACGCGGCGCTGGCCGATCAGGTCGGCGGCCCGGCCGCCGAACAGCAGGAAGCCGCCGGTGAACACGGTGTAGGCGCTGACCACCCATTGGAGGGTCTGGCCTGAAAATCCGAGACCGCTGCCGATCTCCGGCAGCGCCACGAAGACGATGTTGAGGTCGAGCGAGATGATGAGCTGCGCGAAGGCGAGCAGCGCCAGCGTTGCGCCATGTTTCGCCGTGCTTGCTCCTTGCGTTATCGCCCCGAGCGGCGCGCCTTGATCCAATGAACTCATGCCGGACTCCTTGTCGACGATTATTTAATGATCGACAAAGAATTGAGATTTGCAATCCGAAGTCAAGTGGATTATTTGTTGATCGACAAAAATTGGAGACCACCATGGCAGGCAGGCCAAGGGAATTCGACCGCGACCAGGCGCTGGAGAAAGCCCGCGACGCGTTTTGGAGGCGTGGCTACGAGGGCACCTCGATGGCCGATCTCGTAGCGGCGCTTGGCCTCGCATCGGCGCGCATCTATGCGGCCTTCGGCTCGAAGGAGGATCTGTTTCGCGAAGCGGTGGCGCTTTACGAAGCCAATGAGGGCGGCTTCGCCACGCGCGCGCTGGAGGAGGAACCGAACGTCCGGCGCGTCATCGAGCGCATGCTTCGCGACGCCGTCGAAATCTATACGCGGCCGGGGCAGCCGCAGGGCTGCATGGTGGTGACGGCCGCAACCAATTGCGCAGTCGAAAATGACGCCGTGCTGCAATGGCTGGCGGAGCACCGGCTGGCGCGCACCGCATCGATCGTCGAGCGATTGAAAAACGCCGTGCGCGATGGCGAATTGAAGCCGGATACCGATGCCGAGACGCTGGGTGACTATTACGCCACGCTGATGCACGGCCTTTCGGTGCAGGCACGCGACGGCGTGCCGAAAAAGCGGCTGCACGATCTTGTCACCGTCGCCATGCAGGCGCTCGACGCAAGCCTTTCGCAAACGTCCTGAGTTTCGTCCGCGCAGGCAGTGCCAAAGCGGACGCCACGCGGTCAAGGGTCGCAGTTCAGGCCCTTTCGGCATGGTTTACTAGTTGCTTGACCCGATTGTGAATTCGGGCCGGGTTGAACCCCGACCCCAAAAAGGCCATGCTTTACCTGCAAAGATCGAGTCTACGGCGATCCCGCTAACGCGGAGATGGCGTTTGGCTGAAAGGGACATGATGCGGCAAGGATATGCGCGCTGGCTGACGGGGCTGGCAATCGCGACGGGCATGGCGATCTCGGCTTTGCCGGCGCATGCCAAACAGACCGCCGAGCCGGTCAGGATCACATCCTTCTCAGGGGCCTATCTCGCCGCGCGGATTGCCGAAGGCGACAACGACCTCGCCAGCGCCATTACCTATTACAAGCAGGCGCTCGCCTTCGATCCGAACGATACGGGACTGCAGCAGAGCCTGATGCTGTCGCTGATCGCGCAGGGGCGCTTCGATGAATCCCTGGTCTATGCCGACAAGCTCAAGGTGGTTCCCGACGTCGAGCGTTTCTCGCGCCTGGCGCTGGCCATCGATTCCTTCCACAAGAAGGATTTCTCCAAGGCCGAATACTGGCTCAAGCTGTCGCTCGAATCCGATCTCGACCGGCTGATCTCCGGCGTCATGACCGGCTGGGCCAAGCAGGGTGCTGGTGACGCCGGCGAGGCCATGGCTTCCATCGACAAGCTGCAAGGCCCCGACTGGTTCAGCCTGTTCAAGTCCTTCCACCGTTCCTTGATTGCCGACGCCTCCGGCCTGCCCGACAGGGCGGATGCGCTCTACACCGCCACCCTGCAGGATACGGCCGCCGGCGGTGCGGCCCCCGAAACATGGATGCGCAACGCGCAGGCCTATGCCTCTTTCCTCGCCCGCAAGGGCGACAAGGCCAAGGCGCTGTCGGTGCTCGACAAGGCCGAGGCGTTTGCGCCCGGCAAGGTCGAGATTGCAGCCCTTCGCGACAAGATCAACAAGGGCGAAAAGATCGAACCCTTCGTTGCCGGTCCGTCGGACGGGGCCTCGGAAATCCTGCTCGATCTCGCCACCGCGCTCAATCGCGGCGGCGGCGAGCCGTTCGTGCGGCTCTATCTGCAATATGCGCTGGCGCTGAGGCCCGACAATGACGCGGCGCTCGTTCAGCTCGCCGCCGTTGCCGAGCAGCTGAAGGACGGCGAGGGCGCCATCGCGCTCTATAGCCGCATTCCGCCTAGTTCGCCACTGAAGGAGCTTTCGGACCTGCAGCTTGGCCTCAACCTTGCCGATCTCGACCGCAACGACGAGGCGATCGCTCACCTCAAGGCCATCGTCGATGCGCATCCCGACGACATGCGCGCCTATCTGGCGCTCGGCGGCGTCTATTCCTCGAAGGAGGATTTCCGCTCCGCCGCCAATCTTTACGACAAGGCAGTCGAGGTGCTGAAGACACCGACCGCCGCCAACTGGAACATTTTCTATCAGCGCGGCATCGCCTATGAGCGGCTGAAGGAATGGCCGAAGGCCGAGCCGAATTTCCGCAAGGCGCTGGAACTCTACCCCGACCAGCCGCAGGTTCTGAACTATCTCGGCTATTCCTGGGTCGACAAGAACATGAACCTCAAGGAAGGCCTCGCGATGATCCAGAAGGCCGTCGACCTGAGGCCGAGCGACGGCTACATCGTCGATTCGCTGGGCTGGGCCTATTACCGTCTTGGCCAGTTCGACGACGCGGTGCGCGAAATGGAACGCGCCGTTTCGTTGAAGCCGGAGGATCCGGTGCTCAACGATCACCTCGGCGACGCCTACTGGCGCGTCGGCCGCAAGCTGGAAGCCACCTTCCAGTGGAACCAGGCCCGCGACCTGAAGCCGGACCCGGATGTGCTTGCCGCCCTGCAGCAAAAGCTGATGAAGGGCCTGCCGCCGATCGAATCCAACACGGCGCAGGAAACCCCCAAGGTGAAGCCCGAGCCGGCGCCCGCCCCGAAGGGGTGACGGGCGCCGCCCTTTTTCCCCCCTTTTGGGAGAAGGTGGATTGGCGTGTAGCGCCAAGACGGTTGAGGGTGCTGGAAGAAGTGGGGCGTTGGCGTTCCCTGGAACACCGCTCATCCGACCGAGCTTCGCTCGACCACCTTCTCGCACAAGGGAGAAGGGAGAGCGCCGTGCCGCCCTCTGCCTTGACGCTCGGAGGCCGGGCATCTACGAGGTGCCGCATCCCGCCGGAGGCCGCCGTGACCGTTGATATCCCTGCCCACATGCACCCCAGCCGCTCGTTCCAGGGGCTGATCCTGACCTTGCATAATTACTGGGCGGACTATGGCTGCGTCGTCCTCCAGCCTTACGACATGGAAGTCGGCGCCGGCACGTTCCATCCGGCCACGACATTGCGCGCGCTCGGCCCAAAACGCTGGAACGCCGCCTATGTCCAGCCCTCGCGCCGCCCCAAGGACGGCCGCTATGGCGAGAACCCGAACCGGCTGCAGCACTATTACCAATACCAGGTGATCCTGAAGCCCAATCCGCCCAATCTGCAGGAGCTTTACCTCGGCTCGCTGGCCTCGATCGGCATCGATCCGCTGCTGCACGACATCCGCTTCGTCGAGGATGACTGGGAAAGCCCGACGCTGGGCGCCTGGGGGCTGGGCTGGGAGTGCTGGTGCGACGGCATGGAGGTGTCGCAGTTCACTTATTTCCAGCAGGTCTGCGGCATCGAATGCGCACCAGTGGCGGGTGAGCTCACCTACGGGCTGGAACGGCTGGCCATGTATGTGCAGGGCGTCGACAATGTCTACGACCTCAACTTCAACGGCCGCGAAGGCGCCGACAAGGTGACCTATGGCGACGTCTTCCTGCAGGCCGAGCAGGAATATTCGCGCCACAATTTCGAATTCGCCAATACCGCGATGTTGCTGCGCCATTTCGAAGACGCCGAGGCCGAGTGCAAGGCGCTGCTCGAAGCCGGCGCGCCTATCTCCCCCCTCGAGGGGGAGATGTCCGCGAAGCGGGCAGAGGGGGTCGCTTCAGAAGGCACCGCAAGTCAGGCGTCGAGCACTGCGCGGGCGACCCCTCCCGGCCAGACCTTGTCTGGCCACCCTCCCCTCAAGGGGGAGGGGTACCACCGCATGGTCTTCCCGGCCTACGACCAGTGCATCAAGGCCAGCCACGTCTTCAACCTGCTCGACGCACGCGGCGTCATTTCCGTCACCGAGCGCCAGAGCTACATCTTGCGGGTGCGCAATCTGGCCAAGGCCTGCGGCGAGGCGTTTCTGCTGACCCAGGCGGGCGGAATGGCGGCTTAGCTCCAGGCGATTTCGACAGGGGCGCTGATTGGCAACGTGCCTTGGCCGCTTGCACCGGCTATCGTCCGCAGCGCTTGCCGAACGCCGGGCATCGAGAACGTGCCATGCACCTGCGCTGTAAAACAGGCGCTGAGCGCGAGGATCTGCAGGAATGTTGATACCGTTTTCATGGTCGTTCAGCCAATAGCTCTCTGTCTGAGCGTTGGTCGCTTCAGCGCTGCGTTCGGTTCATGGAAATCTTTGATCCAAGGACGGGCGGACCGGGGCGTCTCCGACAGGCGGCTGAATTTTTTCGGAAATCGCCGTTGGACGCCTGATCGTGCTGGCCCGATCTTGCTGGCCCGATCTTGCTGGGAAGGGTGACAGCAGCCGACCGAGTTGCTATGCCCCGCTTACCTCCGCCTCGATGGAGGAGGACGCCGCCAAGCGGCGGCTGTTTTTTTGTCGCGTGAGCTCTTTCAATGCCTGACCTGCTTCTAGAACTTCGTTCCGAAGAAATCCCCGCTCGCATGCAGCGCAAGGCGGCCGGCGATCTCAGGAAGCTTTTGACCGACGGTCTGGTCGAAGCCGGGCTGACCTATGAGGCGGCGCGCGAATTTTGGACGCCGCGCCGGCTGACGCTCGACATTCGCGGCCTGACTGCCCGCTCGAAGGACATCAGCGAGGAGATCAAGGGCCCCTCGACCAGGGCGCCCGACCAGGCGGTGCAAGGTTTTCTGCGCAAGGCCGGCCTTGCCTCGATTGCCGAGGCGCATGTTCATTCCGATCCGAAGAAGGGTGACTTCTATGTCGCCCACATTTCCAGGCCGGGCAGGGCCGCGGGGCAGATCATCGCCGAGCTGGTGCCGGGCATCATCCGCGATTTTCCGTGGCCGAAATCGATGCGCTGGGGGCCAGCTTCGGCCAAGCCCGGCTCGCTGCGCTGGGTGCGGCCGCTGCAATCGATCCTGTGCACCTTCGGCCCCGAAACCGAGGAGCCGGTGGTCGTTGATTTCGAGATCGACGGCATCCGCTCCGGCAACGTCACCTACGGTCACCGCTTTCATGCGCCGGGCGCCATCACGGTGCGCCGCTTCGACGATTATGTCGCGAAGCTTGAGGCGGCCAAGGTCGTGCTCGATGCCGACAGGCGCAAGGAGATCATTCTTGCCGATGCCAGCAATCTCGCGTTCGCCAGCGGACTCGACCTCGTCGAGGACGAGGGGCTGCTGGAGGAAGTGTCGGGCCTGGTCGAATGGCCCGTCGTGCTGATGGGAGAATTCGAGCAGGATTTTCTGGCCATTCCGGCCGAGGTGATCAGGCTCACCATCCGTGCCAACCAGAAGTGTTTCGTGACGCGGCCGCATGGCGCGGGCGAAGAGCTCTCCAACCGTTTCATCCTGACCACCAATATCGAGGCCAAGGATGGCGGCAAGGAGATCGCCCATGGCAACGGCAAGGTGGTACGCGCGCGCCTGTCCGACGCGCTCTATTTCTGGAGGACCGACCAGGGCGACCTGCCGGATCTCGACCAGCTGCAGGCATCGGCGCAAAAGTTCGGGCTCGATCTGCAAAAACCGCTCGACCAGCGCATGGCCCGGCTCGATCACCTCGGTGTCACCTTCCACGCCAAGCTCGGCACGCAAGGCGAGCGGGTGGAGCGGATTGCCAGGTTGGCGGAAGAACTGGCACCAATCGTGGTGCAGTCGATCTCCCCCCTCGAGGGGGAGATGGCCGGCAGGCCAGAGGGGGTCGCTTCGGCTGGCGCGACGCGATCTGGCTTTTCGAAGCAAGAGGAAGTCGGCGCTCCACGCGGGACGACCCCCTCTGTCGCCTTCGGCGACATCTCCCCCTCGAGGGGGGAGATTACCGCGCTGGCGCGCCGTGCTGCCGTGCTCGCGAAGGCCGACCTCACCACCGAAGTGGTTGGCGAATTCCCGGAACTGCAAGGCGCCATGGGCCGCAAATACGCGCTGCTGCAGAGCGAGCATCCGTCCGTCGCCGCGGCGATCGAGGAGCATTACAAGCCGCAAGGACCGTCAGATCGTGTGCCGACCGACCCGGTATCGATCGCCGTGGCGCTCGCCGACAAGCTCGATACGCTGGTCGGGTTCTGGGCGATTGATGAAAAGCCGACCGGATCAAAGGACCCCTATGCGTTGAGAAGAGCGGCGCTGGGGGTGATCAGGATTTTGGTCGAGAATCGAGTGCGGTTGGGACTCCGTTCGATGTCAGCGCTCAGCATGGCTCGACATGTGGTTGACCATCCCCAAGAGGTAATGTCACAAGTCACCGCCGACCTCCTCTCCTTCTTCCACGACCGCCTAAAAGTCTATCTCCGCGACCAGGGTGCGCGGCATGATCTGATCGACGCGGTGCTGGCGGCGGGTTCGCGCCCAATCTCCCCCCTTGAGGGGGAGATGTCGGCGCAGCCGACAGAGGGGGGCGCTGTCCCGCCGGCCTCTCGGCGCGAGGCGCCCCCCTCTGCCCTGCCGGGCATCTCCCCCTCAAGGGGGGAGATTGGCCAAAACGACGACCTGCTGCAAATCGTCCGCCGCGTCGAAGCGCTCGGCTCTTTCCTTGATACCGAGGACGGCGAGAACCTGCTTGCCGGCACCAAGCGTGCGGCCAACATCGTCGCTGCCGAAGAGAAGAAGGCGACGGCGATCGCAAGCAGCGTTGCGCCGGCTCTGTTCCGGGAGGACGCGGAGAAAGCCTTGTTTGCGGCGGTGAATCAGGCCGAGAGGCAAGCCGGCGAAGCAATTCAAAACGAAGACTTTTCCGCCGCCATGCTGGCGCTTAGCGTGTTGCGCGAGCCGGTTGATTCATTCTTTGAGAAAGTCCTCGTAAACGATGAGGACCAGGCGGTGCGCGCCAATCGCTTGGCATTGCTCGCACGAATCCGCGCAGCGACCGACCGGGTCGCGGATTTTTCCAAGATAGCCGGCTGACATCCGGGAAAAAATCATCGCTTGCCGGCCATTCGAGCCGGCTTACAGTCATATGCCGATGATCTCCGCGTGGAAAAAGGGACATGTTCCCAACCCACGGAGGCTTCCATGAATTCCGCTCACGACATCGAAGTGACAGAAGAGACCGAGACGCTTGAACCCACCTCCGAAACGACGCTCGACGAGGCCGCCGCCGCGATCGAGCCTGCCGATCTGTCGGACGATGAGGACGGCGACGATGAAGACACCGACGAGGAAGCTGCTGAAGACCATAAGTCGGCTACCCTCTCCGACGACGAAGAAGAAGACGACGAAGACGAAGAGGAAGACGACGACGACAGCGTGAAGGCCGAAAGTGTCGGCGAAAAAGACGCTGGCGACGACGAAGAATCAGACGACGCCGACGACACGGACGAAGAACAAGCAGCCTGAGGTTTCGCTCCGGTTAAAGAACCAGGGCGGCGCTCTCGCACGGCCCTGGTTTCCGACGCCGCTCAGCCCTATTTGGGCTGGTCGGGAGCTGCTAGCGGCGCAGGCTGCGGCACCGCCGGCTCAGGGGTTTTGCTGGCGACCTTTGGATCGGCTTTGTCGTCTGCGGCGGTGGCTGGCGCGGCTTTGGGCGCGGGCGTTGCAAAGGCATCGCCGACGACACCGCCGCGAATGATCATCGGCTTTCCGGTGAAGCCATGTGTCGGCTGGCTCGGGATCGCCGCGACCTTTTCATCGGTGACGTTTCCATTGACGTTGGGCAGCTTCTCGCCAAGCGCGATGATCGACGGTGTTTTCGCCCGCTCGAGCGCGCTGGCACTTGCCACCGACGGCGTCACCGTCGTCTGCCCGAGAAAAACCAGCGACGAGGCCTGTGCCGTGCCGGCCACAACCGCCAGGCCAAGCGCACCAAGGATACGCATTGAGAGCATGATAATTCCCCTCGCCCAGGAAGACGGCACCCTAGCCGAGGGCAGTTGATGCCGGCTTGCGGGCAAACATGGCATTTTAGCGATTTGCGATTCGCCAACGCCCGGACTTGCTCGCCCGGCGTCGCCGTATTAGGCACCCGCATCCGTGAGGTGACGACAGTGGCTGAAATTCGTGCCGTCGGCGAGGCGATGGAAAGGGCATTGGCGCTGCTCGAAAGCGGCGACGTCGTCGCCATACCGACCGAGACCGTCTATGGGCTGGCCGGCGACGCGACCAATGGCGTTGCCGTGGCCCGCATCTTCGAAGCCAAGGGCCGCCCGCGCTTCAACCCGCTGATCGCCCATATAGCCGATCCGATGATGGCCGGGCGCATTGCGCTGTTCGATCCGCTGTCGGAAAGGCTAGCGCAGGCATTCTGGCCGGGGCCGCTGACGCTGGTGCTGCCGCAACGGCCCGGTAACGGCATTCATCCGCTGGTCACCGCCGGGCTGGACACGATTGCGCTGCGCATGCCGAAAGGCTTTGGCGGCGACCTGATCGCAAAATTCGGCCGCGCGCTTGCGGCGCCCAGCGCCAATTCGTCGGGCAGGATCAGCGCTACGACGGCGGAAGCCGTGGCCGCCGACCTCGGTCCCAGGATCAAGCTTGTGGTCGATGGCGGCGCGACGCCGATCGGGCTGGAATCGACGATCGTGAAGGTCGAAGCTGGAAAGCTGCGGCTGCTGCGGCCGGGCGGCATTGCCGCCGAAGAGATCGAAGCAGTGGCCGGGACAAAGTTGCTGCGCGGCGCTTCGGGCATCGAAGCGCCCGGCATGCTCGCCTCGCACTACGCCCCGGGTGCCGCCGTGCGCCTCAATGCCCGCAACGTCGTCAAAGGCGAAGCCTTGCTGGCCTTCGGCCGCCGCCGTGCCGAAGGCTGGCGCGATGCAGCCGCCCTGCGCAATTTGTCGGAGACCGGCGACCTGCGCGAGGCGGCAAGCAATCTCTTCGCTCATCTGCAGGATCTCGATCGCAGCGGCGCCAAAACCATCGCCGTCGAGCCGATCCCGTTCGAAGGGCTGGGCGAGGCGATCAACGACAGGCTTTCGCGCGCCGCCGCTCCGCGTGACAAGATCGCCCCTCGTGACAAGATCGATCGAGCACCATAGTTTCCACCTATGAACGACATTTCCCCCGATCTCGACCCTGCCGTCGTCGCGCGCTTCGCGACAATCATCGGTGACAAATATGCGCTGCGCGACCAGCAGGACATTGCGCCTTACCTCGCCGAGCGGCGCGGACTTTGGCATGGCAGAACAGCACTGGTGCTGAGGCCGGGTAGCGTCGAGGAGGTTAGCCGCATCATGCGGCTGGCGACCGAAACCGGCACGCCCATCGTGCCGCAAAGCGGCAACACCGGGCTGGTCGGCGCCCAGGTGCCGGACGCATCCGGCCGCGAAATCGTGCTGTCGCTGTCGCGGCTGAACCGCATCCGCGAGATCGATACACTGTCCAACACGGTGACGGTCGAAACCGGCGTCATCCTGCAGACGCTGCAGGAAGCGGCCGATGCCGCCGACCGGCTGTTTCCGCTGTCGCTTGCCGCGCAAGGCTCCTGCCAGATCGGCGGCAATCTCTCCTCCAACGCCGGCGGCACCGGCGTGCTTGCCTACGGCAATGCGCGCGAACTCTGCCTCGGCGTCGAAGTGGTGCTGCCGACCGGCGAAGTATTCGACGATCTGCGCAAGCTGAAAAAGGACAATACCGGCTACGATTTGAAGAACCTGTTCGTCGGCGCCGAAGGCACGCTCGGCATCATCACCGCCGCCGTGCTCAAGCTTTTCCCCAAACCCAAGGGGCGCGAGGTGGCGTTTGCCGGCCTGTCATCGCCGGAGGCGGCACTGTCGCTGTTCAGCCTAGCGATGGACCGTGCAGGGGCAGCGCTCACCGCCTTCGAGCTGATCGGCCAGAGGCCCTACGACTTTACGCTTACCCACGCACAAGGCGTGGTGCGGCCGCTGGCCGGCGATTGGCCGTGGTATGTGCTGATGCAGATCTCGTCGGGCCGCTCGGCCGAGGATGCACGGGCGCTGATCGAGGAGGTGCTGCAGGCAGGCCTCGAGCAAGGGATCGTCGGCGATGCGGTGATCGCGGCAAGCATGGCCCAGGGCGATGCGTTCTGGAATTTCCGCGAAGTGCTGCCCGAGGCGCAGAAGCCGGAAGGTGCCTCGATCAAGCACGACATCTCGGTGCCGGTCGCGTCAATCCCGCCATTCATCGAAAAGGCCGCCGCTGCCGTGCAATCGGTCAGTCCCGGCGCACGCGCCGTCTGCTTCGGCCACATGGGCGACGGCAACCTGCACTACAACATCTCCCGGCCGGTCGACGGTGACGACGAGGCGTTTCTCGGCCTTTACCACGTCATGAACAAGGCCGTGCACGACGTCGTGCGCTCGTTTCACGGCTCAATCTCGGCCGAGCACGGCATCGGCCAGTTGAAGCGGGACGAATTGATCGCGACGGCGCCGCCGATAGCGATCGAACTGATGCGCAGGGTGAAGGCCGCGTTCGACCCGGCCGGCATCATGAATCCCGGTAAGGTTATCTGATCCTTTCGCCGGCCTGCGCCGGTTGGCATTCCGATAACCATCCGCCCCGGATCAGCAAAATTTAACCGACTTTCTTAAGCGCGAGGATAAGAAGCTCGCGCTAATGTTTCTCCACAACGAGGCTGGGACAACCGGCCCGGAGAACCGGAAAACACCGGCTCTCAGGAGAAACAGGAAAGGCACGATATGAACACTGGACTGAAGCCAGTCTGGGCGGGCCGCAATATGCGTCTCGACCCATTCCGCCTGCCGCAGGTGGTGAGCTACGCCACGCGCGACGATTATGGCGACGTCACCTTCACCATCGACCAGCGCGGCGCGGTTATCCGCCGCACGCTGGAGATGAGCGGCGTGCCGGCGATCATCGCTCTGCCCGCCAACGCGTTTCGCGGCGTCGCCGCCCGCGCCATGGAGGATCCGGACGGCAATGTCACAGTGACGCTTGAGCTTCTGCACAACGATCCGATGCTGTCGGTGCCGCTGCTGGTCGCCGACGATCTCGACGACGTCGCCGCCGACTGGCGCGCCTGGGCCGACGCCTACCGCCTGCCGATGCTGCTGATCGAAGCCGACGGCATTGCCCGCACGCTGGAAGAATCGCTCGGCGCCGCCATCAAGGCGCTGCCGGCGCAGGACCGTCGCAAGGGTCGCGTCTCGACCATGCGCCGCCCGCGCTTCCTCGCCCGCCGCCGCGCCGGCGACCTCGGCCTCAGGCTGGTCATCGGCGGCGAGGAACTCATTTCGCGGGAGTAGCTAAACCAGCGGCTTCAGCGCCACCCAAGCCGCGCCGCCGATCAGGCCGAGGAAGATCAGCCAGCCGACCTGGTTGTTCGATCTGAACAGCCTCAGGCACTGGTCAGGATTGTCGATGTCGAGCACGCCGATCTGCCGCGCCATATGGGCGCCGGCGGCGATCAGCCCGGCCAGTGCAGGCACCGGTGCCTGTGCCGAGGCGAAAGCAATGGCGAAGCAGACCAGCGCTCCGCCATAAAGACCGGCCAGCCAAGCCTTGGTGTTGTCGCCGAACAGGCGCGCCGTCGAGCGCACCCCGACGATGGCGTCGTCTTCCTTGTCCTGATGGGCATAGATCGTGTCGTAGCCGATCACCCACAGGATCGAGCCGATATAGAGCATGATTGCCGGTCCATCGAGGTCGCCGAACTCGACCGCCCATCCCATCAGCGCTCCCCAGGAAAAGGCGAGGCCGAGAACGAGTTGCGGCCAATTGGTGTACCGCTTCATGAACGGGTAGACGGCGACGATGACCAGCGAGCCGATGCCGAGCGAGATGGCGAAGCTGTTGAACTGCAGAAGCACGGCAAGGCCGACCAGTGCCTGCACGACAACAAACATCCAGGCCTGCCGGCGCGTGACCTTGCCGGCCGGCAGCGGCCGCGAGCGTGTGCGTTCCACCTGATTGTCGATGTCCTCGTCGACTAGGTCGTTGTAGGTGCAGCCGGCACCGCGCATGGCGAACGCGCCAAGAAAAAACAGCAGCAGATACCATGGCGAGGGCAGCAGCGAGAGCAGCGGATCCGCCGGACGCGGATAGGCGCTCGCGGCAAGGGCAGCCGACCACCAGCATGGCCACAACAGCAATTGCCAGCCGATCGGCCGGTCCCACCGGGCAAGCTGCGCGTATGGCCACAACACCTGCGGCAGCGCGCGATAGACCCAATGGCCGCTCGGCGCATCGGCGACGCGGCCCTGGGCCGCTTTCGACTGGACGGTTTCCATTTTGCTGGAGTGGCAGCAGAGGCGAAAACCGTCAAGCCTCGTCCGCGACCTATGGCATGATGTGAAATTATCGTGGGGCGGAAACCAGCCCGCCTCGATGACGCGAACGCTGCGTTCATCGCTTAGGAGTCAATCCGATGCATCAAGAGCCAAAAATCAGTCTCGCACATCAGTAGTTGGTCGGGAATCTCCAAGTGCTGGTCTCCGATGTGCAAGGCCGGAGAAGCCGGCATTTTGCGGTATTGCCGGCGACCGGAAGGGAGTTCCTCCCCGTACCCGTAGGGGTCGTGAAATGCCGGAGCCGACATCACCC
This sequence comes from Mesorhizobium sp. WSM4836, assembly GCF_055811815.1. Classification (NCBI taxonomy): domain Bacteria; kingdom Pseudomonadati; phylum Pseudomonadota; class Alphaproteobacteria; order Hyphomicrobiales; family Phyllobacteriaceae; genus Mesorhizobium; species Mesorhizobium sp. WSM4836. The sequence continues at coordinate 16,455 of NZ_JBVVQF010000005.1, read as the reverse complement.
CCGCGGCCCAACAAGATCAGCGTTAGATCTTTTCGATGAGGGTGACGACCGGCAGGCTCTCGAAATGCTTGTCACAAGTCAGGAGCATCGCGTCACACGCCCGAGCGGTTGCGAAAATGATCGCGTCTGCGGTCGCCAATTTGTACTTCCGGCAGGCTTCGGCGGCCGCTAGGGCGATTTCCGTGTCAAGCGGGACCACCGTGCAGACCTGCGTAAAGGCGATAGCCTGATCGGCTTTATCTTCGCCTGCTTCGCGAGTGAGCCATTTTGCGAGTTCCAACTGCACCATGGTCGGAACCAGCCAGTCGGCTCGCTCGGGCAGATGCTCGGCCACCTGCTCTCCAGTCGTAGAGCCGATCAGCCATTCGATCCAGGCCGAGGTATCGACGAGCACCATCAGAAACGGTCCGACCGGTCGCGATATTCCGTCGCCGAAGCGCCCTTCGCCAGTCCCTTCAGCGCTTCCCGCTTCGGCACAGGGACGAGTAGCACGCCCGTTCCTTTCGGGATGAAGGCAAAGGTCAAACCCGCTTCCCAATGCTGGGCGGTCCGGATCGCCTTGGGAATCGATATCTGAAACTTCGAGGATAGGGTTGCAGTGTTCGCCATTATCATACCCTCAGTTGATCGATGCATAAAACGTAAGACGCAATGGGGGCCCAATGCAAGGGGCTATGGCAGCCGTCGGCCTCGGTATATTGTTGAGACAGGGACATACGGTAGCCCGGCTCGGGAATGTCAAATGCAGACGTGGACGCACGCGGAAGGAAATGAAACGAGGTCCGGCGCACCTCAAACAATTCTGCGCACGGTGCAAGTGCCGTCAAACTGCCCAAATGTCTTGACCCGCCGCCCGGGGCGCAATAGCGCAGTTCTGGTCTTGGAACGGTAAGGAATCTGGGCATGCGTGTTTTGTTGATCGGCTCCGGCGGACGCGAACATGCGCTGGCCTGGAAGATCGCGGCGTCGCCGCTGCTGACCAAGCTCTACGCGACGCCCGGCAACCCGGGCATCCGCGGCGAAGCCGAACTGGTCAGGCTCGATACTGCGGATCACGCAGCGGTGGTCCGGTTTTGCCGCGAGAATGAAATAAACCTCGTCGTGGTCGGACCGGAAGGGCCGCTGGTCGCCGGCATTGCCGACGACCTGCGCGCCGAGGGCATCCGCGTCTTCGGCCCGTCAAAGGCGGCGGCGCGGCTGGAAGGCTCAAAAGGATTTACGAAGGACCTCTGCGCCAGATACGGCATCCCGACCGCCGCCTATGGCCGCTTCGGCGATCTGGCATCGGCCAGGGCCTACGTCGAGAAGACGGGTGCGCCGATCGTCATCAAGGCCGACGGTCTTGCTGCCGGCAAGGGCGTCACCGTCGCCATGACGGTTGACGAGGCGCTGGCCGCGCTCGACGCCTGTTTCGACGGCTCCTTCGGCAAGGCCGGAGCCGAAGTCGTGGTCGAGGAGTTTCTCAGGGGCGAGGAGGCGAGTTTCTTCTGCCTGTGCGACGGCACCACCGCGCTGCCCTTCGGTACCGCGCAGGACCATAAGCGCCTCAGTGACGGCGACACCGGCCCCAATACCGGCGGCATGGGCGCCTATTCGCCGGCCCCGGTGATGACGCCGGAGATGATCGACCGAACCATGCGCGAGATCGTCGAGCCGACCATGCGCGGCATGGCTGAAACAGGCGCGCCGTTTTCCGGCGTGCTGTTCGCCGGACTGATGATCACTGACAACGGGCCGAAGCTGATCGAATACAACACCCGTTTCGGCGACCCGGAATGCCAGGTGCTGATGGTGCGGCTGAAGGACGATCTGCTGGTCCTGCTCAACGCAGCCGCCGACGGCCAGCTTGCGCATACGTCCGTGCGCTGGCGCGACGAGGCGGCGCTCACCGTGGTGATGGCGGCCAGGGGCTATCCCGGCACGCCGGAAAAGGGCTCGGTCATTCGCGGTGTCGAGGCGGCGGCAGGTGAGGGCGTCGAGATATTTCATGCCGGCACCGCCATAAACGGCGGCGCACTCGTCGCCAATGGCGGTCGCGTGCTCAACATCACGGCGACCGGCCGCACCGTCGGCGAGGCGCAGAAGAAGGCTTACGCCGCGCTCGACCGGATCGACTGGCCGCAAGGCTTTTACCGCCGCGACATTGGCTGGCTGGCAGTGGCGCGCGAGCAGTCGAACTGACGCTTAAGGCGGTCCTCGCCTTAACGCAGGCGGTTGTCGAATTCGGTCGAGACGGTGCTGACCGCGTCGGTGGTGGGGGCAATTGCAGACACCGAGGCGGCACGCTTTTCGTTTCGCGTCCAGGCGACATATTCGGCAATCCCGCGCGGAAGGCTCGGCGCCGTCTTGGCCGTAGGCCTTTGAAAGCCGCTGCTGAATTTCGCTAGGCGCGTTCTAAATGCCGTCACCATCTCCTCGAAACTCGGTGGCGTGGCCACGCTAGCGTAGGTGATGGTGCCGCCGGCGAGCCCAGCCTCGCGTGAGAGCGGCACCGGTATCGAGGCGAGATAATCCGGCTGCACGTCGATCAGGCCGCCGAACGGCCACTGCGCGCGTAATTCCGTGGCGTTCATCGGCGCGACGCTGACATCGATATCGTTGGGCGTGCCCGCCACCCTGTAAGGGCAGCGGAACCGGCCGCAATTTGCTCGCGCCGAAAACTGCCAGAGCGCATAACCCTGCCAGTTGCCCATCGGAAAATGCACGCCGATGTCTGGCTTGTAGCGCGCGTACCACAGCAGCAACCGGGACAGGAGCGGGTATCTATACTTGTTGTCGGCGATATGCCGGGCTGTCATGCCGTTGGTGTAGAGCACCGGAAAGCGGCCAACCCGACGATGCACATGGCGCACGAATTCCTCGGCATCCTCGAGCGACATCCATTGGGTGGGATCATCGTCCTCAATGTCGAGGGCAAGCAGGTCATCCGGCCCGGGTTTCACGAAATTGATGAAATTATTGGCCTGTCCCACGGGGTTGCCGGGGCGGGCGAGATGATAGGCACCCCATTTCAGGCCCAACGCCTTGGCCACCACCTTGCGCGTCTGGAACAGTTCCTGCGCCATCGCATGGCGCTTCCAAAGCGTCTTGCACAGCCGCATCTCGGTCTCATCGCCGAAACAGAAATAGGGCGGCGGCATTCCGTCGGATGCCTTGTTGATGAAGCCGACAAGACGCTTGTCGGCGGCTAGCCGGGTCCAGTCGATGGAATTGTATTCGTAGGCGTCGACAACCAGCGCCCGGTCCGCATCCTTCCAAGGCTCGGAGAAATCCGACGCCTTTGCCGGCGTAAGCGCCAGGGTCATCGCGGCCGCGACAACGAGAAGCGCTGAGCGGATAAGAGGGTGCGCCGGCGTTTTCAAACAGCAGGTCCTTGCTGGCCAAAGCCCAATCCTGAGCCGCCATGGTTAAGGAAATGCTTTCGATCGCGGCCCGCGCATGCCACGGCTCGGTCGGCTTCTCCGTTGATGATCTTGATGGTTGTCACTGGCGAGAGGGGATATGAAACGGGTCGAGCGCCGGCACTTGCGACAGCGTTCCCTCGGCCTCGCGTTTGCGATGAGAGGTCAGCGAGCATGGTGGTGAGCACAATATGCCGCGATCCGACCAATAGGCTGCACCGTTCTCGACCTTACCTTCATGATGGCAAAAACCGGCTGCCCGCCAGAGCAGGCGCATTCGATGCAGCGATAAGCGTCAGGTCTGCGGGCACGAGGCAATCCTATTTCGGTATTCTGCTCTATCTTGCCGAATTTAGGCTGCGTCATGGCAACTGCAAAATCTGCGTGACAAAATTGACGTTTACGTCAAAAGAAGATGGACAGGGAATTCCAGAAGCAGATGGTTTTGCATCGGCACAGGTCTTAAGTAGACCTGCCAGACTGGGGAGAGCCGGGCTGAGGAGGAGCGAACGCCATGTATCTGGCACCGGTCGAGGAAATCGCCTTCACGCTGAAGCATGTCGCCGGCTTGAAGCCGGCGCTCGATGCCGGCACCTTTGGCGAACTCGGCGAGGACCTCGTCGACGCCATTCTGGCTGAGGCCGGCCGCTTCGCCAGCGAGGAGGTGGCGCCGCTCTACAAGCTCGGCGACCAGCACGGCGCGGTGCTCGACGGCGCTGCCGTCACTACCCCGCCCGGCTGGAAGGAACTTTATCACCGCTGGATCGGCGGCGGCTGGAACGCGCTGTCGGCGCCTGAAGCGTATGGCGGCCAGGCGCTGCCGGCCATGCTCGGCGTCGCCGCGCTCGAAATGTGGAACTCCGCCTCGATGGCGTTCGGCATCGCCCCGACGCTGACCATGGGCGCGGTCGAAGCACTCGACAAGCATGGCTCGCAGGCACTTAAGGCCAAATATCTGGAAAAACTGGTCTCCGGCGAATGGATGGGCACCATGAACCTGACCGAGCCGCAGGCGGGCTCGGACCTGAATGCCTTGCGAACCCGTGCCGAACCGGCCGGCGACGGCACCTACCGCATCTTCGGGCAAAAGATATTCATCACCTATGGCGAGCACGATTTCACCGACAACATCATCCATCTGGTGCTGGCGCGGCTGCCCGACGCGCCGCCCGGCACACGCGGCCTGTCGCTGTTCCTGGTGCCGAAATTCCTGGTCGGCGACGATGGCGCGCTTGGCGCACGCAACGACGTCTTCTGCTCCGGGCTGGAGCACAAATTGGGCATCCACGCTTCGCCGACCTGCACCATGATCTACGGCGATGGCTTCGAAGGCAGCTCGCCCGGCGCGATAGGTTGGCTGGTCGGCGAGGAGAACAAGGGCCTCGCCTGCATGTTCACAATGATGAATAATGCGCGCCTTGCCGTCGGCATACAGGGCGTGGCGGTCGCCGAGGCGGCGACGCAAAAGGCGCTCGTCTATGCAAACGACCGCCGGCAGGGCAAGGCGGCAAGCTACGGCGGTGCCGGCATGGCGCCGATCGTGCATCACCCCGACATCCAACGCAGTCTTCTGACCATGAAGGCGCTGACCCAGATTGCCCGTGCCATCTGTTATTCCTGCGCCCACGCCATCGATCTTGCGGCGCAGAGCGAACATGCAAAGCACTGGCAGGAGCGCGCCAATCTTTTGACGCCGCTGGCCAAGGCATTTTCCACCGATGTCGGCGTCGAGGTCGCCTCGCTCGGGCTGCAGGTGCATGGCGGCATGGGGTTCATCGAGGAGACGGGGGCCGCAGCGCTTTATCGCGACGCGCGCATCGCGCCCATTTACGAAGGCACCAATGGCATCCAGGCGATCGATCTGGTGACGCGTAAGCTGCCGCTCGGCGGCGGCCGGCATGTGCATGGCTACATCGCCGAACTCAAGTCCGCCGCGAATGCGGTAGGAGCGTCGAACCTTGAAGGCTTCGGCCGCACCGCCGATCACCTCGACCAGGCGCTCGACGAGCTCTCCCAGGCAACCCGTTTCCTGCAAGATCTGCAGGCCGAGGGCCGTTCGGACGAGGCGCTGGCCGGCGCCACACCTTATCTCAGGCTGATCTCGCTCGCCGCTGGCGGCGCCTATCTGGCGCGCGGCGCGCTTGCCGACCAAAACCGCATCGCGCTGTGTCGGTTCTTCGCCGAGAACCTGCTTGGCGAAGTGGGCGCGCTGAAGGAGTGCGTGATCGGCGGCGCCGACAGCCTTGCCGTTGCCGGCAAGACGCTGATTTCAGCCTGACGTTCGCACGCGCCGAAAATTCACAAAGGCCCGAAATTCACAAAGGACCAGTCCGTGACAGACCACATCGTCGTCGAGCGCCAGGGCGCCATCCAGATCATCCGCATGAACCGTCCGGACAAGAAGAACGCCCTGACCCGCGCCATGTACGCGACGATGTCGGCGGCTCTTACCGGCGGCGACGCTGATCCGGCGATCCGCGTCCATGTCTTTCTCGGCGTGCCAGGTGCCTTCTCGTCCGGCAACGACCTTGCCGATTTCTTGGTCGTCGCCACGGGCGGCGAAGGCGGTTCCGAGGTCTGGGATTTCCTGATGGCCTTGGCCAAAGTGGAAAAGCCGATGGTTTCCGGGGTCGACGGCATTGCGGTCGGCATCGGCACCACGCTCAACCTGCATTGCGACCTGACCTTCGCCACGCCGCGCACGATATTCCGGACGCCCTTCGTCGATCTCGGCCTTGTGCCGGAGGCAGGATCGAGCCTGCTCGCACCGCAGATCCTCGGCCGGCAAGGCGCCTTCGCGCTGCTTGGCCTTGGCGAGGGCTTTTCGGCCGCGCGCGCCAAGGCCGCCGGGCTGATCTACGAGGTGGTCGAGGAGGGGCAACTCGAAGCATCGGTTTTGGCGGCGGCGGGCCAGATCTCCGCCAAGCCGCCGCAAGCGCTGAAGATCGCGCGCGACCTGATGCGCGGCTCGCGCGACGCCCTTGTCGAGCGCATCGGCCAGGAAAGCCAGCATTTCCGCGAACGGCTCAAATCCGACGAGGCCCGCGCCGCCTTGACCGCCTTCACGACCAGGAAAATGGCCTAAATGCATGTCGCGCAAAAGTGTGCAGCGGTTTTGCGATAACGACATGCATCAAAACAAGAACTAAAGTGCGTCGCATGAGGCCGGTCGAACGCGACGCGCTTTAGAACCTTCTGGCCGTGTCCCGCACCGTGGACCCGCCGGCAGCAACCGGCGGGTTTTCTCGCCATGATCTCTTTGTCACATCGCCATTTTTTTACATTCTGCCTGGGCCTTTGCCGAAGACGTGTCGATCATGAATGTCTTGCCTTTGGCGTCGGTCATCAACATCATGCAGTGCTTGATCGGTTTCGCCATTTTCATCATGTCGGCGCTCATCTTCGCGTCGGGCATCATGGTGCCCATATGACCATCGGGCATGATCGCCATGACCTCCCCACCCTTCATCATCGTCATCGTGCCCATCGCGTCCTCCGCAAAGGCTTGCGTGGCGAAAAGGCCGACAAGACCGGCCATCGTGACCAACCTGAATGAATGCATTGCTTCCTCCTGAGTTTGCGCCAGCGGCGCGTTGAGCCCTTTCCTGGTTCGTTGCGGCAAGCTGGAATGTTTCACGCACACGAGATCGTGATAGTGGGGATTGGAAATCGGCAGAGGCGGCGCAGCCTTGACCGCCTTCATGGCCAGGAAAAAGGCCCGCTGAATCGCCGGCGCAAGCAGTATGACCTGATCTCGCGCGTCTCGTTGCGATTTACGGCGCGTGCGGCCAGAGCTGTGCGGCGTGCATGACGGTCAGGATTTCGACAGTCTCGCCCTCGACGCGATGAGGGATGATATACCTACGGATAAAGCCTCACCTTGTCCCAGCCGCCCTCGGCGTTGCGTGAAAAGACGACGCGGTCGTGCAGCCGGAACGGACGGTCGTGCCAGAACTCGATCGTCCGGGGCACGATGCGGAAGCCCGACCAGTGTTTTGGCCGCGGGATGTCGCCGATGGCGTGGCGCGCCGTATATTCGGCGACCGCCTTTTCCAGCGCGAAGCGGCTTTCCAGCGGCCGCGACTGCTTGGAAGCCCAGGCGCCGATGCGGCTGCCGCGCGGGCGCGTCGCATAATAGGCATCGGCTTCGGCGTCGGTGACGATCTCCACCGGACCGCGCGCCCGCACCTGCCGGCGCAGCGATTTCCAATGGAAGCACATCGCCGCTTTCATGCTGCCCAGGATCTCGCGGCCCTTGGCGCTCTCGAAATTCGTGTAGAAGACAAAGCCGCCCTCGTCGAAGCCCTTGAGCAGCACCATGCGCACATTAGGCATGCCCTCGGCGTCGACCGTCGCCAACGCCACGCTGTTGGGGTCGTTGATCTCGCTCTTCGTCGCGTCGTCGAGCCACGCCGCAAATAGCCGGAACGGTTCCGCCGCCTCGGTAAAGTCACCGCTTGTTAACCCGGTTTCGCTCATAGTTTTCTCAAATTTGTCGCCGGCTGGGGAGATTGCCGATTGTCGCGTATCGTGCAAGCTTTTGACAGTGGGCAATGGAGCGTTATCGCTTCGGCCAGCGCCAAAGCCATGATCGTGACAATCGTCCTGCCGCTTGCCGCCTGCGGCGGCGGCTTCAGCTTGGAGCAGGCCGAGGTCGACCGCTCGGTGCTGACCTCGAGCACGCCGGCCTCGGCCACGCCACTCGATCAGGACGGCGCCTCCGACCAGGCCACGATCCGCAACGCCGTGTCCTCCGCCGACGTCGGGCAACTGGCCGGGCAGGCCGTTCCCTGGGCGAATGCCGACACTGGCTCGCGCGGCTCCATCACCGAGCTTGCGGAATTCAGGGCTAACGGCGAGACATGCCGTCGTTTCACCGCGTCGCGCGAGAGCTTCGATGGCGTCGCGCTGTTCAAAGGCGAAATATGCCTGGCAGGCGGCAGCGCCTGGCGAATGCAGGATTTCGAAGCGCTCTGATTTTCCGCCGGTGATATAGCGGTAGGCCACTGGAATTTCTTCCTATGCGAGCGCATATAGGAGGCGATCATGGAACCACTCCTTCTCCAGGGCAGTAAGCATGCGCGACCCCTATGAGGTGCTGGGCGTTGCCAAGAACGCATCGGCCAAGGACATTAAGTCGGCGTACCGGAAGCTCGCCAAGAAGTATCATCCGGACCAGAATCCGGATCCGAAGGCAAAAGAGCGTTTTGCCGCCGCCAACCAGGCTTACGAGATCGTCGGCGACGAGAAGAACCGGGCGGCTTTCGATCGCGGCGAGATCGACGCCGAAGGCAAACCGCGGTTCCAGGGGTTCGAAGGCGCGGCTGGCGGCGCCGATCCTTTCGCCGGTTTCCGCCGGCAGCAAGGGCCGGGCGGCGCACATTTCGAATTCCGCACGGGCCGTCCCGGTGGTGATCCGTTCGACGGCAACAGCGACATCTTCAGCCAGATATTCGGCGATGCATTCACCCAGCAGCGCGGCGCCGGCATGGGCGCCGGACGCCGGATGCCAACCGCCGCAGACCTCAACGTGACGCTGGACGTCACCATCGAGGAGGCCGCCACCGCCGAGAAGGTGACGGCGATGTTCCCCGATGGCCGCAAGATGGCGGTCAAGCTGCCGGCCTATGTCGAGGACGGCCAGACCATCCGGTTGAAAGGCCAGGGTGAGCAAGGGCCGGGGCAGCCCGGCGATGCACTGGTCAAGATCCGTTTCCGCCGGCACCCGCGCTACCGCGTCGAGGGACGCGACCTGCATGTCGACCTGCCGGTGGAATTGGCCGATGCGGTGCTTGGCGCCAAGGTCGCGGTCGAAACTCCGACCGGCAGGATTGCGGTCAACGTTCCCCCGTGGTCCAGTTCGGACAAGGTTCTGCGGCTGAAGGGCAGGGGCCTGCCGGAAAAGGCCGGCGGTCACGGCGATCTCTACGCGCATGTGCGGCTGATGCTGGCGGAAGGCGGCGACACCGAGCTCGAGGCGCTGATGCGCCGGCGAAAGGGCTGACGGTCGAAAAGGCGAGGGGCCGGAACTCGACTACGAGGTGAAGAGCATACTGCCCGCACCATCCCGTTAGAGATCCACTGCGACCTCGACGCAGAAGTCGACGAAGGCACGGACCTTGGCCGGCGGATGTTTGCGGGAGGGATGGAAGGCGAAAAGCGGAAAGCGCTCGCCATGCCAGTCTGGAAACAGATCGATCAGTTCGCCCTTCGCCAGCAGACCGCCCGCGCCCCAGCCGATCACCTGTGCGATGCCCGTGCCGGCGACGCATTCCGCCAACATCGACTTTGGATCGGTGAAGGTGAGCGGTCCCGTGGTCGGGACCTGGATCGTCTCCTTGCCGCGAACGAATTCCCAGTCGAACGGCCGCCTCGTGTACGGATCGAGGAATTGCAGGCAACGGTGCCCGGCCAGGTCTGAGGGGTGGACCGGTTTTCCGCGCCGCTCGATGTAAGCCGGCGATGCCACTGTCAGAATGGGCGCCTCGATCAGCTTACGCGCAACCAGGGTAGCGAGTCGCGGTTGCCCGAAGCGAATGGCAAGGTCGATCCCTTCGGCGACGAGATCGCCGACATGATCGCTGGTCACGAACTCCACCGAAAGATCGGGGTAGCGTTCGCAAAAGGCACCCAACCGTCCCGCAAGCACCAGCGGGAGGAAGAACGGGTCGATGTCGACTCTGAGCCGGCCGCGCACGACGGAAGCAGTGCCTGAGGCGACCACGGCCGCGTCCTCAATCGCGGTCAGGTGAGGCCGCACCTCCTCGTAAAAGCGTTGGCCCTCACCGCTGCCGGCGTAAGCCGGCCTGTCAGATCGGCCACCGAGATCCGCTTCTTCCACTGGGCGCAGTCTCCTGGGGACCCGTGACGCTTCGCCAGTGATTATGGCTGCCAGATAACCCAACCTTCGGCGCGTATGCGCGTGCATACCGATAAGGGCAGCGGTCACGAGCCGCGCTGTCCCGACGGGCATTGTTCTACCTGCGCCTTTTCACAGGAAGGAGCATTGTGAACGGGGCACACCTATAGAGGTTGGAGTATTGATCTAATGCGATTTATCGCAGCATCGACATCTTGCCTAGACATACTTTCAACCTTGTAAAATGAAAGGAAGGTAAGCGAGGCCTGAGGAGCACAGGTATTCAGAATAGCTGTCTTGAGGACACGCCGCACTGGCCGCCTGAGGATCAACCAATCGACCCACCAAGGTGAGCCCAAAGTTGTTATCGCAACCACCTTCCTTAACTGGTGAAGCCGCGGTTGTATGGCACCAAGATCGGCCGCGTGATCGTATGCTATACCAGGTGCCCATACCCTGTCGAACCAGCCCTTCAATATAGCTGGAGGTCCGAACCACCACGTGGGAAAAATCAAGACGATAGTCTCGGCCCAGAGAAGGTCCTCAATCTCTTCAACTATCTCCGTAGTCTCGAATCCGGAATAGTAGCTCGCGCGTTCCGCCGGTGTAAGAGCCGGGAAGAAGCCAGATCGATACAGATCAACATGTCGACACTGATGCTTCGCCTCCATCAGGGTTTCGATAACTGCGTTCGAAAGCGTTTGGCAAAGGCTTCGATCGAGTGGATGAGCTGTGACAATCAAACATCGCATGCCGATATTTTGAATCCTCCCAATTTGGTTGCGCTGCGCGTCATCATTCGTGCGGTGCGATGCTCGGGCGAAGCTTCTCATAACAATCATGGATTTCGAAATAACTGCACGCGCCGCAGTCTTCAAAGAGCAATTGTTTTTCACGTCGAGAATGGCCCTTCTCGCCTCAAGGGACTTCGAGCCCCCTCGTTGCGGACCTAAACAGCACAAACAATCTCTAGTGGCGGATGGCTCAAGCCCGGCAGTCTGGCATCGCGTTGCTCGCCAACAGTGACGATCCGATGTCTCCGTCGTACGCAAAACGCTCGCAGCGCTCGCCGTCGGACTCATCGATGAAGCTCCCGAGATATTTGAAGCCGAGCTTCGCCAATACCCGCAGCGACATGAAATTGCGCGCCGCCGCCTCGGCCGTCACCTGGTCAAGCTCCAGAGTTTCAAAGGCGTACCGGAGGACTTCGCGCGCCGCCTCGCTGCCCAGTCCGTGCCCCCAATGCGCACGCGCCAGCACAAATCCCAATGCGGCTGCCTTGGCGTCGGTTACGCCGAAGGACAGGGTTATCGTCCCGATCGCGTCCGATACTCCAGCTTGGTCTATGGACCACTGGATCGCCTTACGGTCAGCGAACCGCTGACGCGAACGCGCGAACCACCGCTCGCCTGCGCTTATGTCGTCAGGAACGGGATCGCCGGCAAGGGAGGCGGATTCGACATCCGTCGCGCGCGCAAACCATGCTGGGATATCCCGTTCGCTCGGCGCCCGAAGCCCGAGCCTTGGTGTTGTGAGCTTGGGAAATAGGACTGTTTCCATAGGGGGCATTTTCGACTTGAGACGGCGCCAATGCAACGGGCTCTGGCAGGTCGCGCCGAGTCAAGCGCCATAGCGTTCTTTGCGCGTCCAAGGACGCGTAGCGCTGTTGAGCGACCGCTTTGTCCCCGAACTGTCCGCTTTGGACGCTTGATGGTGTCCTGTGGCTGTGCGATAGGCACTCCACAAAGCAGAGAACCTTGCGGAGAGCGCTGACATGGCGGGTGGACGGGGCCTTATGGCCGGCAAGCGCGGCCTTATCCTTGGCATCGCCAACAATCGCTCGATCGCTTACGGCATCGCCAAGGCCTGTGTCGATCACGGCGCCGAGATCGCGCTGACCTATCAGGGCGAGGCGTTCAAGAAACGCGTCGAGCCGCTCGCGGCCGAATTGGGCGCGCATGTCGCGGGCCATTGCGACGTGACCGATCCGGCCAGCCTCGATGCGGTGTTCGCCGAGATCGCCAGCCATTGGGGCAAGCTCGATTTCCTTGTCCACGCCATCGCCTTTTCCGACAAGGACGAGCTGACCGGCCGCTATGTCGAGACGACGCGCGACAATTTCCTGCGCACCATGGATATTTCGGTCTATTCCTTCACCACCATCGCCAAACGTGCCGAGGCGCTGATGACCGACGGCGGCTCGCTGCTGACGCTGACCTATTACGGCGCGGAAAAGGTGATGCCGCACTACAACGTCATGGGTGTCGCCAAGGCGGCACTCGAGGCCAGCGTGCGCTATCTGGCCGTCGATCTTGGTGCCAAGAAGATCCGCGTCAACGCCATCTCCGCCGGCCCGATCAAGACGCTTGCGGCATCCGGCATCGGCGATTTCCGCTATATATTGAAGTGGAACGAGTACAATTCGCCTCTGAAACAGACGGTGACGCAGGAGGAGGTCGGCGATTCCGGCGTCTATTTCCTGTCCGATCTTTCGCGCGGCGTCACCGGCGAGATCCACCATGTCGATTCCGGCTATCATGTCGTCGGCATGAAAGCGGTCGACGCACCGGATATTTCGACCGTCAAGGACTGACGCCACCGCCTGACCTCTTCCGGAAGACCTGATGTACCCGCTCGTCTACATCGTGCGCCACGGCCAGACGGCGTGGAACGCCGAGGGCCGGCTGCAGGGGCAGGCCGACACCGATCTCAACGCGCTTGGCCGCGAGCAGGCGACCCGCAACGGGTGCAGGTTGGCCGAACTCATCGACAAGCCCGAAGATTTCGATTTTGTCGCCAGCCCGATGCGGCGCACGCGCGAGACGATGGAGCGCCTGCGCGCGGCGATGAAGCTCGATCCGCACGCCTATCGTACCGAGGCGCTGCTGATAGAATTGAGCTTTGGCGACTGGCAGGGTTTCACCTTTGCCGAACTCGAGGCGAATGATCCCGGTTCGACCAAGCAACGCCGCCGCGACAAATGGAATTTCCAGCCGCCCGGCGAGGGCGCCGAAAGCTACCAGATGCTGCTCGAACGGGTGAAACCGTGGTTCGATGCGCTCGACCGGCAGACGGTCTGCGTTACCCATGGCGGCGTCGTGCGCGCGCTGTTCCGCTTCCTGCTGGACATTCCCAAGAAGGAGGCGGCAGCCCTCGACGTGCCGCAGGACCGCCTGCTCAGGCTGGAGGGCAAACGCCTGGAGTGGCTGTAAGCCGGAACGCCGCTACTCGGTCGATCCGGTGTCGGGCAGTTCCATGTCGGTGACGACGTTCTCGCCATTGGTCACGTCATAGGCGAGGACGATGTCCATCCCCGGCTTCAGTGCATCGAGGTCGGTTTCGGCGTTCAGCTTGTAGGACTTGCCGTCGTCAAGCGTCAGCGTCAGCGCATCCTTGTCGACCTTCTTGATCAGGCCTTCGGTCTGGCCGGCGAAGGCGGCGGTGGAAATCAACAGCGTGGCGGCAACAGCGCCAATCAGGATACGCATCATCGTCCTCTTTAATCATCGCCGGTACAGCGGCTCGGTCCAACGGAACGGAACTGAGCAGAAACCAATCGAATGTGTCAAAACTAAATCCGCCGGATCACAGTTTGACCACTGTGGAAAACGCCAATAGAAGGCAGGCTGCTGCGCCGCACGTCCTCTTGGGCGCACAAAGGACGCTGTAGCACTTTTGATTTTTCGCGCATGTTCCTTTCCGAGAATCGCTTCGATTTTCGAGGTCATGCGCCAAGCCGGCTCCGATGCCGGCAGGGCTGGTTTCATGTCGCACAACACCTTCGGCCATCTTTTCCGCGTCACCACTTGGGGGGAAAGCCACGGGCCGGCGCTGGGCTGCGTCGTCGACGGCTGTCCGCCGGGCATCCGCTTCACTCGCCACGAGATCCAGGCCGAGCTCGACAAGCGCCGCCCCGGCCAGTCACGTTTTGTGACGCAGCGTCGCGAGCCTGACGAGGTCAAGGTCTTGTCCGGCTTCATCCTCGATGAGGACGGTGAGACGATGATCACCACCGGCACGCCGGTGTCGATGCTGATCGAGAATGTCGACCAGCGTTCCAAGGACTATGGCGAGATCGCCCGCCAGTACCGGCCGGGCCATGCCGATTACACTTACGAGGTCAAATACGGCCTGCGCGATTATCGCGGCGGCGGCCGCTCCTCGGCGCGTGAGACGGCGGCGCGGGTGGCGGCCGGGGCGCTTGCCCGCAAGGTCGTGCCAGGTATGGTGGTGCGCGGCGCACTGGTGTCGATGGGCGATAAATCGATCGATCGCGCCAATTGGAACTGGAATTTCGTCAGCGACGCCGAAAACCCGTTCTTCACGCCCGATCCGGCGTCGGTCGCCGTCTTTACGAAATATCTGGACGGCATCCGCAAGGCGGGCTCCTCGGTCGGTGCGGTCATCGAGATCGTCGCCGACGGCGTGCCGGCGGGGCTTGGAGCGCCGATCTATGCCAAGCTCGATCAGGACATCGCCTCGGGCCTGATGTCTATCAACGCCGTCAAGGGCGTCGAAATCGGCAACGGTTTCGAAGCTGCCCGCATCACCGGCGAGCAGAATGCCGACGAGATGCGCATGGGCAATGACGGGAAGCCGGTGTTCCTGTCCAACAATGCCGGTGGCATCCTCGGCGGCATCTCGACCGGCCAGGCGATCGTCGCGCGTTTCGCGGTGAAGCCGACCTCGTCGATCCTGACGCCGCGAAAGTCGATCGACAAGGACGGCAACGACGTCGAGATCATGACCAAGGGCCGGCACGATCCATGCGTCGGCATCCGCGCCGTACCGATCGGCGAGGCGATGGTTGCCTGCGCCATCGCCGATCATTATCTGCGTCATCGGGGACAAACGGGAAGGGAGTAGGGGAGCAGGTTACGCGGCTCCCGCTACAGCAATTTTTTCCTTTCCCCTACTCCCATACTGCCCTACTCCCTATTCCCTGCGAGCGAAGCGAGCGCTTATGTCTTACGACCAGAAGAAGATCGTTGAAGCCCTGCGCGCCTTCGAGCGCGGCGAGATCGTCGTCGTCATGGACGATGACGGGCGCGAGAACGAGGGCGACCTGATCGTCGCCGCGGTCCATTGCACACCGGAAAAGATGGCGTTCATCGTACGCAACACGTCAGGCATCGTCTGCACGCCGATGCCGCGCGAGGAAGCTAAGCGGCTCAATCTGTCGCCGATGGTGGCTGACAATGATTCTGCTCACACCACTGCCTTTACCGTCAGCGTCGACTTCAAGCACGGCACCACGACCGGCATTTCGGCGGACGACCGCACGCTGACGGTGCGCAATCTCGCCAATGGCAATGTCGGCGCGTCCGATTTCGTGCGCCCCGGCCACATCTTTCCACTGATCGCGCGCGAAGGCGGCGTGCTGATGCGTTCCGGCCATACCGAAGCCGCGGTCGACCTCTGCAAGCTCGCCGGCCTGCCGCCGGTCGGCGTGATTTCCGAGCTGGTCAATGATGACGGCACCGTCATGCGCGGGCCGCAGGTGCAGGCCTTCGCCGAAAAGCACGGGTTGAAGCAGATCTCGGTTGCCGACCTTATTGCCTACCGGCAGCGCAAGGAAACGCTGGTCGAGCGCGTCGCCTGTTCCGACATCGAGACGCCCGGCGGCAAGGCACAGGTCTTCACCTACACGCTGCCTTGGGATTCCATGCATCACGTGGCGGTCGTCTTCGGCGATATCCGCGACGGCGTCGAGGTGCCGGTGCGCCTTCATTCCGAGGACGTGGTGAGCGACGTCTTCGGCACCAGCCACAGGCTGGACGCCATCATGGAGGCGATGGGCGCGCGCAAGCGCGGCGTCATCGTCTATCTGCGCGAAGGCTCTGTCGGCGTCGCTCATCAGGAGCGCAAGCGGCCGGCTGCCGGCGACCGAGAGGATCATGAAGAGGCGCGCCGGCGCGAGAACGAATGGCGCGAGATTGGCCTCGGCGCGCAAATCCTCAAGGATCTCGGCATTTCCTCGATCAATCTGATCGCCTCGCGCGAGCGCCATTATGTCGGCCTCGAAGGTTTTGGCATTCACATCGCCAAGACCGAGATTCTTTAGGCCATTCTCACGATGCTGGTATGCGTTCGGCCCCCGCCTAGGTGTTTAGTCCCGGCATTTGCTGGAGCGGATCAAGCTTGAAGCGTTCTGGCTGTGCAGCCCATGCCTTGCAAATGAACTCGTAGGGCGTG